>JASHVM010000006.1:0-2974 GCA_030044595.1 Streptosporangiaceae bacterium | reverse complement strand
TTGGAGAACCGCAGCATGTACAGCAGGATGAGGCAGGGCACGGCCAGGCCGAGCAGGAGCTCGGGCAGGCGGCGGGTGGTGTGCCCGTTGATGGCGGCGGCGGCCAGGCGGGACAGGCCGGCGGCGGCGATGGCCAAGCCCCAGCTGGCGCTGAGTACCCGGTTGATCGTCGTGAACGTCGGCGAGGACCAGTAGGCCGGCGGGGTGGTCTGGCGGGCGAACTGCTCGGTGAACGGGATCACCGGGACCAGGGCCAGGATGATCAGGCCGAGGATCAGCGGCAGGCCGGCGCCGGCCCAGGTGGCCAGCCACCGGTCCTGGTGGCTGCCCGCGGTCAGGCCCAGCGCCGCGATCAGCGCGAACAGGACCAGCGAGCAGGCGTTGAGGATCTTCGGCGGCCAGCGCGGGTGGCTGGCGGCGATCGCGATCAGGGCGGCCGCCGCCGCGGCCAGCGCGGCGGCGCCGATGTCGCCGGGCGGCAGGAACCGGGCCAGCACGGAGAAGATGATCAGGGGCAGGAAGGTGAGGATGAGGGTGAGAGTTTTCATGGCTTCGACGCTAGGAGCGCGGGGCCGGGCAGACGTCCGCCGGATGGCGGATTTACCGGGCCGGCGCCCCGGCGAACCGGGCGATCTCGACCCGGGAGCGCAGCCCGGTCTTCTGCAAGATGTGCGAGACGTGGGTCTGCACGGTGCGGGGCGAGACGAACAGCTTCGTGCCGATCTCCCGGTTGGTCAGCCCCTCGCGGACCAGCGCCGCGATCCGGTTCTCCGTCGCGGTCAGGCTGGACCAGCCGAAGTCGGCGTCGCGGTGCGCCTGCCGGGAGGCAGTCTAGGGCCATCGTGTGCCGTGTCTTCGGCGAGAACCACCGCGAACGTATGTCACGCGAAGACGGCCCTGACCGAACCTGCCCGCGCCAGGAGATGGCAGCTGCCGGGAGCGGGGACGCAAGTGGCCAGGTAATTTAATGCCTTCTTGAGCGCCAGCTTCGCCGAACCGGTGCTGTCGGCGCGTGACGGCAGACCCTGGCGCGGCATCCGGATTTGCCCCCTGCCCGATGACCTGGGTTTAGCCGGGCCAGGGTGCCTGGCAGCTGGGAGGTCACGTCGCCCCTGGCGGCGTGCGATTGATAGGCGATCCGGGCGGGGGGATGTTGACGTTGAAGCGGAACATGTTGCCGGGGTCCCATGCCGTCTTGATACTGGAGAGCCTGGTGAAGCCGGGCTCGTCGAAGGCCTGGCGTGCGTCGGCGGCCTGCCCGCCGGGGGACGCGGCGAAGTTGTACAGCATCCGCCCGCCGCTCCAGGGCAGCAGCCGCCGGTGCAGTTCGGCCTGCAGCCTGGCGGCGTCGGCGAAGCCCGGGCCGGGGTAGGCGGTGGTGAAGACGTTGAACTGGGCGTCGCGGTGGCCGACCGCGTTGCCTGCGGCGGGACGGCGGGTGAGCGCGCCGCCCAGGTGCCGCAGTTCCAGCATGTACGGGGTGGCGGCGCCGGCGCTCTCGAGCAGGATATTGATCGCAGTGTCATCCCATCGGGGGAGGATCGAGCTGCTGCAGCTGACCGGCTGTGGCTGGGTGGGGTCGGCGTGGATCGTGCCGATCTGGGTGACCGGCAGGGTCTGCACCGTGTCCAGCAGCGGGGCGGCGATGGCGCGCAGCGGCGCGAGGATGGCCTCGGCCTGGGCCGCTGCCCCGAGGTGGGCGACTCTGAGGTGGGTGACGAACCGGCCGCGCAGGTCGGGGGGGACCGGGTCGAGGTCGGGGAAGGTGATGAACGCGATCGACAGGCTCAGCTCGTCGGGAGCCGCGGCTGTGCACCGGCCGAACGCGGCGAGCAGCCTGGGTGCCGCGCCGCCGGGGAAGAATAGCCCGCCGCCGTACAGGTCGCGGGCGGGCACGAGGTCGATCTCCAGCTCGGTGGCGATGCCGAAGTTCCCGCCGCCGCCCCGGATGGCCCAGAACAGGTCGGGCTCGGTGTCCGCGGCGACGTTCCGCACCTCGCCTGTGGCGGTCACGACTCGCAGCCGCCGGACCCGGTCGGCGCAGTAGCCGTACCGGCGTCCGAGCAGGCCGAGGCCGCCGCCCAGCGTATAGGACACGGCGCCGACATCCGGTGCGGCGCCGCACAGCGGGGCGAGCCCCAGCGGCGCGCACGCCCGCAGGACGGGTGTCCACGTGGCGCCTGCGCCGATGGTGGCGGTGCGGCGCGCCGGGTCGACGGCGACCGCGGACATCGCCCGGGTGTCGACCAGCAGGCCGCCATGGACGCCGGGGATCGGGCCGTGGCCTGTGGCCCGGACCGCAACGGGCAGTTCGTGATCGGCCGCGAACCGCACCGCGGTCGTGACGTCGGCCTCCTCGCTGGCGCGGACCGCCGCGTCGGGGGCGGGAATGGCGGCCAGGTCGAATCCGGCGCAGGCCGCGCCGAATCCGGGGGTGCCCGGCTGATGGACCCGGCCGGTCAGGGCGCGGTCAAGGGCGGCGAAGTTGCTGGACATGGTTCTCCTGTCAAGGGCCGGGCGGCGCGGGCGGCTGGCCGGGCAGGCCATCCGCTTGGCGATGGCGTTGGTGACCGCCATCGTGACCGGGACCTGGGGGTCGCCTCGGCCGTCCTGGCCTGGTCGTACACCGGCCAGCCGGGCTGGGCCTTCGTGGCGGCCGCGGGTGCTGCGGTCATCTTCCTCGCCGCGCCCTTGCCGGGCGGCGAGGGCGCGGCGATCGAGGGTCACGCGGCTTTCCTGGGGGGACTATGGGCTGCTGGTCTGGGCGGCTGCCACAGGGAGGACTTCATGGCCACGCGTATGCCGCCCGATTACCTCAGTGGCCGGCCCGGGCGTGGGCGGGCTCGGTGTGGGTCACGCGGGCCGGGTAATCCTTGGAGAACTTCAGCATGTACAGCCCGATCACAACGGGCAGGGCCAGGCCGATCAGCAGCTCGGGCAGGCGGCGGGTGGTGTGCCCGTTGATGGCCGCGGC
>JASHVM010000062.1:0-7611 GCA_030044595.1 Streptosporangiaceae bacterium | reverse complement strand
CCGAAGGTCATCCAGAACGCGATCTGCGTCCACGAAGAGGACTTTGGCATCCTCTGGAAGCACACCGATATCTTCAACGGCTCGGCCGCCTCCCGCCGCCAGCGCCGGCTCGTGGTGTCGTACTTCACCACGGTCGGCAACTACGACTACGGCTTCTACTGGTACTTCTACCTGGACGGCACGATCGAGTGCGAGATCAAGACGACCGGGGTGCTGTTCACCGCGGCTTATCCCGGCGGCGGATATCCCTATTCCACCGAGGTGGCCCCCGGCCTGGCCGGGCCTATGCACCAGCACCTGTTCAGCGCGCGCCTGGACATGACCGTGGACGGGCTGGCCAACGCCGTGGAAGAGGTCGACGTCAGCGGCCGTCCGGTCGGGCCGGAAAACCCGTACGGCAACGCCATCGTGCAGAACGTGACCCGGCTGACCCGCGAGTCGGAGGCCGGCCGGCGCGCGGACGGCACGCGGGGGAGGACCTGGCGGATCATCAGCACCGAGCACGAGAACAGGTTCGGCCGCCCGACCGGCTATACGCTCTATCCGGAGCCGACGCCCGCGCTGCTGGCCGACCCCGGCTCTCCGCTGGCCGCGCGGGCCGGGTTCGCGGCCAACCACCTGTGGGTGACCAGGTACGACCCGGACCAGCGCTATTCCGCGGGCGACTTCGTGAACCAGCATCCCGGCGGCGCCGGGCTTCCCGGGTTCATCGCGGGCGACCGGGACATCAACGGCGCGGATATCGTCCTGTGGCACACGTTCGGCCCCACGCACGTCCCGCGCCCCGAGGACTGGCCCGTCATGCCGGTCTCACGGTGCGGATTCACGCTCAAGCCCACCGGCTTCTTCGACCGCAACCCCGCCCTGGACGTCCCGCCGCCCGCCCCGCACTGTCGGCCGGATAACCAAAATTCTTTATACCGAACGGCCGGTGGTGCTTCGCTCCGGGCCACCTGCCTTGCGGTCCGGCTGTTTGCCGCCGCGCTTCGCGATGAGTTCGCCGGCCGCGTACCGTCATACCCGGCATGACGTACGCACCAGTGAACGGCCTGCAGCTCTACTACGAGGTCCGCGGCAGCGGAAAGCCGCTCGTGCTGCTCCACGGCGGCCTGCTGACCATCGACCTCAATTTCGGGCCGCTGCTGGAACCCCTCGCGGCGAGCAGGCAGGTGATCGCGGTGGAATCCCAGGGCCACGGGCACACCGCCGACACCGGCCGCCCGATGACGATCGAGGCGCTCGCCGGTGACGTCGTCGCGCTGCTCGACCATCTGGGCATCGCCGAAGCCGATCTTTTCGGCTTCAGCCTCGGCGGTCTGGTCGCGTACGCGGTCGCGCTCGGCGCGCCCACCCGGGTCGGCAAGCTGATCGTCGCCTCGGCCGACGCCCACCGCCCGCCGGGCCGGGAGAGCGCGCCACTCGACGACGACCGCATGCCGACGCCAGCCGACTTCCAGGCGATGCGCGACGCCTACGACGCGGTCGCTCCCGACCCCGCGCACTTCGGCGAGTTCGCCGCCAAGACGCAGGCGTTGGTGCACGAGTTCCCGGGATGGACCGACGAGCTGCGGTCACTGCAGGTTCCCACACTGCTCATCTTCGGTGACCGCGATTTCTCGCCGTTGCCCGACGTGGTGGAGCTGTTCGGGCTCTTGCCGAACGCCCAACTCGCCGTGCTCCCCGGGACCACACACGTCGGCGTGACACGGCGGCCCGGCGAGGTGCTCGCGTTGATCACGCCCTTCCTCGACGCGCGCTGAGCGGCGCGCTCGGCGCTGGCGCCGCGACCCGGCCTGCCGGACTCAGCAGTAGACCAGCGTCCCGTCGTCGAGGTCCGTCTCCGGCAGGATCTCGCGCTCCTGCTCGTGCTCCAGCATGTGGGTCCACGGCTCGCGGTCGCCCTGTTTGAACAAGATGTGCTGCGAGCGCATGACGTAGCCGGGGTTGAAGTTCTCCGGATCGGAAAACGGCCGCAGCGGCATCCCGGCGTCCTGGGGTCGCAGCGTGGGGACCACCATCGTGGCGCCCTTATCTTGCATGGTTGCCAGCAGCCGGCCCACCAGGTCGCCGACCAGGTCAACGCGCAAGGTCCAGCTGTGCCGGAAGTAGCCGAGGACGTAGGCCATGTTCGGCACGCCGTTGATCATGATGCCGCGCCAGGTGACGCGTTCGGCGAAATCGACCGGTTCGCCGTCGACGGTGAAGGTGACGTCGCCGAGGACCGACATGTTGAAGCCGGTGGCGGTGATGACGATGTCGGCGGGGATCTCCTCACCGGAGCTGACCTTAATCCCGTGCTCGGTGAACGTCTCGATGGTGTCGGTGACGATCGAGGCCTTCCCCTCGCGCAGGGCGCCGAACAGATCGCCGTCCGGGACGACGGCGATACGCTGCTGCCACGGGCGGTAGCGCGGGGTGAAATGCTTATCGACGTCGAAGCCCTCGGGCAGCAGCGGGCGCATCGACTCGATGAGGAACGTGTGCAATTCGTCGGGCGCTGTGAACGATGTCCGGGCCAGCCAGTCGTACTGCGTGATGTACTGGCGGCGCATGATCTCGTGCATCCACTCATCGGGGAGGTCCAGGGGGGCCAGCGTCGCGGCGAGCTCGTGCGTGGTGGGCGGGGCGTAGAAGTAGGAGGGGGAACGCTGCAGCATCGTCACGTGCTCCGCTTCCCCGGCTATCGCGGGGATCAGCGTCGCGGCCGTGGCGCCGGAGCCGATCACGACGACGCGCTTGCCCGCCAGGTCGAGGTCCTCGGGCCACCGCTGAGGATGTATGACCAGGCCCTGGAAGCGGTCCATGCCTTCCCACTGCGGCCGGTAGGGCTCGTCGTGGTTGTAGTAGCCCTGGCACATCCACAGGAAGCAGGTGGTGAACCGCAGCTCCTGCCCGGTGTCGGCCCGGGTGACCTCGACGGTCCACCGGCGGTCCTCGGTGGACCAGCTGGCCGCGGTTACCCGGTGCTGGTAGCGGATGTACTGGCCGAGGCCGTCCTCGTCGATGACCTCGTCGAGGTAGGCGAGGATCTTCTCGCCCGCCGCGATCGACGGGCCGCGCCACGGCTTGAACCGGTAGCCGTAGGTGAACAGGTCACTGTCGGAGCGCACGCCCGGGTACCGATGGGTCCACCAGGTTCCGCCCCGGTTGTCCTGCGCGTCCAGGATGACGAAGGTCCGCTCGGGAAACTGCTCCCGCAGGTGATGCGCGGCCCCGATGCCGGAGACCCCGGCGCCGACGATGAGGACGTCGACGTGACCGGCGTCCTGGATGTCCCCGGTGCCCTGAGCGGGAGCGGTCGTCGTCATGGCTGGACCTCCGGGACATGTGCACTGGCTGCCAGCAATCCTAGCTCCGGCCCTTTTACGGGAGCGTTCGGTCGATCCCGCGGCCGGCCCGAAGGGCGAGCCGGCGGAACCAGCGGAGTGGTCAGATGGGCAGCCGGCCGATCATGGCGTGCCGCGCCTCGGCCACCCGCCCGTCGACGACCAGGTAAAGGCTTAGGCCGCGGAAGTCCGAACCGTTCGGAAGGTGCCCGGTCCAGGCCGTGGCGACCGTGTCGTCGCGCGTGACCAGTGCGTCGATGTCGTACACCGGCACGCCGCCGGCGAGCTTGACGGCGTGCTCGTAATCGTCGCGCGCGCCCTGGGGTCCGTGACCCGGGGGAGTGTGGCCGTAGTCGACGTAGTCCGGCGATACGATCTCGTCGAACTGCTCTGGACGGCCCTCGCTGTAGGCGGCGAAATAGGCCCGAACCGCATCTTCTGGCGTCACGGCGTCTACTCTATTCGGCGATGGACGGGCCGCGGAGTGCGCTTGCCTTCTTCGCCTAACGGCAGGCTGGACGGCTTTCGCGGGACTCTCCTAGAGTGTGGAACTATGCCGGATAATGAAGCCGATCTCAGTTCTCCCGGCCGTTCTGCATCGCCCGGCCCGGGAGCGGGTGCCCGGCGCGTGGTGGAGCTCTTGGATGATGCGGAGTGCTGGGAGCTACTCGCTAGCGGGGCGCTCGGGCGTCTGGTCTATAACAGCCGGTACGGGCCGATGGCGCTGCCGGTCGTCTACATGATCGACGAGGGGTCGATGGTCTTGGGGACGTGGGATCCCGTCCTTTTTGACGAGGATCTGCGCACTGGTATCGCGCGGGCCGAGTACGAGGTTGCGGTGGAGGCGGACCGGATCGATGTGGACGCGCGTCTGGGGTGGATCGTGCTGCTACGGGGGGCCGCGCATCACCTTGACACCGAGGCCGAGCGCGCGCCGTTTATCGATGCCGGACTGGAGCCGTGGGTCGAGGGGGTGCCCGCGCATTTCATCCGGGTGAATCCCACCCACATCTGGGGCAACCGCACCCGCCAGGCCTAGCGTCGTACCGTCGCCCGGCCGTCACTGCGGAAGCTGATGTTCTTCCTCGGCTCGTTCCCGCACCAGGATCGGTTCATCTCCAGTCCGGTACTTGTGGGCGTTGAACAACATGAAGTGGCCGCACGCGGTGCATTCGATCCGGACGGCAAAGGTCAGGCGATAATCGTCATCCTCGCCGAGAGGGAGATCGTCAACGTCGGAGGGAGGCCCGCCCTCGAGGAAGAACGCGGGAAAACGCCCTATGCCCAGGCCGTCTGCCGAGCCGCAGACGGGACAAGCCCTCAAGCCGAGCTGCTGAAGTGCCTGGAAGACCTCGGCGATGAAACTCTGACGCCATCGCATGCGCTGCTACCCCTCCATCCGGCCCGTGTTTCCGCCGGCCGTAAGCCGTGGCGGCAAGTCCATGAGCCACAGGCCGGGATGCCCGTGCACCCCGGTCACTGGCTCGGCCAGCTGGAGTGGGTTGGTCAGTATCCACCGCCACGCACCGGGCGGTCCCCCAACGTCGGCGAGGGTGACGTGGCCGATGATCGCCGAGGTGACCAGCTGCCCGCGGGGCGGCCACAGTGCGGCGGGGGCGGACAGGTCGCTGTTCTTGCTGGCGTGGATCCACAGCACCCCGCGCCAGGAAGGTTTCCAGGGTAGTTCCACGACGGCCAGCAGCCCGGTAACGATACGCCACGCCCAGGGATTCATGACGCTGATGACACGGGCAGGTTCGGCGGTCACCAGGCGCTCGCGGCTGCACCGGGCCGCCCGGGGCAGAACCCGCTGGCGAACATTGGCCTACGCCCGGAAGGGTACGGGCCGCCGCATCGCCGGTCCGGCGGGGCGCCGTAGGCGGACGGGGCGGCCTTGATGACGGCGCTGGCTCCGGGCCCTGGTTCCATCATGTCGCCCCTCCCTCCCAGGCTTGGAGAAAACCATACAGAATGTCTAGTACATGTCAATCTGTCTGAGTACATCCTGAGCGGACACGGGCGGCTCGGGTGTCGGCCAGTATCACGGCACGAGATTTACTGGACTCACCACGCCCCTAACTGCCCGGCGCAGGGAGATGCCGATGCCACCGTCACGACCAGGCTCTCGCACACAGCGGCGCGTCGCCCGCACCAAGGCGGCGATCGAGGACGCGTTCGTGCAGCTGGTACTCGAGCGCGGGTATGACCGGGTCACCGTGGAAGACATTACCGACCGGGCCGACCTGGCCCGGGCCACCTTCTACGCCCACTATCCCAACAAAGAGGCCGTGCAGTTCTCGGTGTTCAATCGGCTCACCAAGGACCTGGTGCAGCGCATCGCCGGCCAGGGCGGGTCGCCGATCACGGTCCACCGCGACGCTATCGCCGCCGCGTACAAGCAAGCGGCCGACATGCCCGACCTGTACCGGGCCTGCTTGAGCGACGCCCGGACCCGCCAGGCCCACCTGTCCGACCTGAGCCGTTACGCCGAGCAGAACTTCCGTGACCGGCTCACGGCGCTTGGCCGCCAGCCGCGCGTCCCCGTCCCGGTGATGGCGCGAGCCTTCGTCGGGGCACACGTCGCCGTCCTGGACGCCTGGCTGGCTGGCGAGCTCGACGGTGACGTCGAAGAGCTCGCCAGCACGGCCCTGGACCTCCTCATCTACGGCACGGCCTGGGCGCACGGAGTCCGCCTGGACGAACTGGATCCTCAGCCGGGCTCCCCCGCGGTGACCCGGATACGCGAGGAGGGGCGTCCGGAATAACCGGTTCCACGTGATCGCGCTCACCGACCGGTTCCGGGTTCCGGGGGTGTGTGGGGTCGGGGGTTCCGGATCCGTTCGGCGGGCACCCTTGGCCGATGCCAGTGTCAGGCGAGCGCGGTCACGGCCTGGTCGATCAGGTCAACGATCGCGCTGGGTTGCGAAGCCAGTGAGGCGTGGCTGGCGTCGAGCTCGATCGTGCTCCGCGGGTTCATGCGCTCGGCCATGCGCCGCTCGGTATCGGGGTGGATCATGCGGTCGCTTGTCGATACCTGATACCAGGTTGGCTTCTTCCTCCACGCCGGGTCGGAGATGGCGTTGCCGAAGGTCGAGCCGACCGGCGCCTTCTGCGTCACGGCCATCACCAGTGCTTCGTCGGCAGGCAGGTCCTGGCAGAAGCTCTCGCGGAACTTGTCCTGCTTGATCCAGACGTACCCGTCTGAGTCGGGTGCGATGTTCCCTGCGGCCGCCGCGGCGGCTACGTTCCACTCGCTGATCTGCCCAAGGTTCTCGCCGGCGTCCGGGGCGAATGCGGCCACGTACACGAGCCCGACGACGTTCGGGAGGTCGCCAGCCTGGGTGATGACCGCCCCGCCGTAGGAGTGACCAACGAGCAGAACCGGCCCATCGACCTGCTTGACCATCTTCTGCGTGCGCTCGGCGTCGTCGTACAGGGACGTCAGGGGATTCTCCACCGCGTGAAGCGAGTCGTAACCACGACGGTTGAGCTCGACGATGACTTTGGCCCAGTGGGCCGCGCCGCCCCAAAAGCCATGGACAAGCACGACGCTCGGCTTGTTGCTCATTGCGGTCTCCTCGTCGCCCGGATCGGTTGATGCGCCGCTCGCCTTGATGCGGCAAGCCGATTCTAGGCGCGCTGCGGCTGCCGCGGAGGTTCGCCGCCTGTCTCTCGGCCCTGACCTCTTGCCCCGCCCTGGCCGTCAGCACGTCCCGATCCGCATCCCCGCGAGGAGTGCCCGTTGACTTTACGATGGCGACTGCTTGACCGGTTGGGCTATCTCCCAGACGTGGCCGTCGGGATCCTTGAAGTAGGCCGTCCGCATGCCCCAGGGTTGATCGGTCGGCTCCTGGAAGAACCCGATGCCCCGCCCGACCAGATCAGCATGAAGGGCGTCAACATCGTCGGCGAAGGTGGTCAGGAAGGCCGTCGCTGCTGCGCTGGGAGTAGCCGTCGGCTCGCCCTGTAGTTGCACGCGGGCATGATCGACTTGCAGCACGATGAAGGCCAGCCCTTCGATCTTGAAACCGACGGATTCGGCGTCCTCGAACTCGACATCCAGCCCCAGCACATCGTGATAGAAGGCCTTGGACCGCTGCAGGTCCTCTACGAACAGGATGACGGCTCCCACGTCATTGAAGGCGGCGCCCATCGGCTGGCTCCTCTCCTGCTTATTCCTTGCAGCATGGTAGACCGCACCGTTCCTGGAAACTCATCAGTCCCCGGCCATCCGGGCCCGGACCTGCTGGCTGGACTCGGATGCTGGCGCTAGGCATTAGCCCGG
>JASHVM010000585.1:0-3571 GCA_030044595.1 Streptosporangiaceae bacterium | reverse complement strand
CCTCGGCCGCTTCGAAGTCAAGGAATCCTGCCCCGACTCCGGGGCTGTACAACAGCGGGTTATAGGGCCCGATGAGCCGTCCGTCGCCGGTCATGCCCTCGATGCCGTGACGGTCGGACCAGGGCACCTGGTGCGTGCGCATTCGCTGGTAGAGCTGGTTTTGCGCAGCAGACAGATCTCCGTCTGCTAGCAGGGGGAGACGACCACCCAGGTCGTCAGGTTGGGCCACTGCGGGGGACTCCTTTCTAATGCTGGCCGGCTCGGTGCCGCAGCCGGGCGGATGCGCAGCCGCGAGCCGTATTCAGCTCGCGGCCCGCCCGGTCAGCCCTGGGCGGGCAAAGGGCGGCCGTTGATCGTGGCCGGGTGCGCGCCGATCAGGATGAAGGCGATCACGCACGGCTCGGTTCCCTGGTTCATCCAGTTGTGGATGGTGCCCCGCTGGACCAGAACGTCTCCCGGGTTCAGCTGGACGATTCCGGTGTCCAGCTGCAGCTCGATCGACCCGGACAGGACGACCGCGTAGTCGATCGAGTTCGTGCGGTGATGGCGCGGCGCTACGCCGGGCGAGTACTCCACGATCCGGAAGATCGTGCCGTCGCCCTCGCTGGTATCCACCTTCCGGGAGGCAGTGTCAGACGGATCATCATTGTCTACCGGGAACCCGTGCGTCACCCAGAGGACCCGCTCCGCCGTGCCGGAACGGTCCTCTTGCCTGGCCCCCACCCCGGCGTCTGTCTCGAGCATCGGCAGCTGCGAGTCGTACAGGACCGTCGACTTCCCGTCGGGAGTGTGACCCGTGACGACGCGGCGCGTTTCATAAGCCATAGCGGTAATCCTTTTCCTGTCTGGATGCTCTGGCCCGAAGGTCGCCCTGCCTCGGGGACGGCGCACCTGATAACGGGCGGGCGGGACGCCGCCGGCCCAGACTGCTACCGGCTGGCCGGCTCGGCGGTCCGGCCGCCGAACGCATCCAGCCAGTCGAGGATCACCTTGATGGCCAGGCCCATGTTGCCGACTTGGCAGTGGTTCTGTGCTTGCTCAGCCTCGGTGAAGACCCGGCCGCTGACCGATCGCGCGGCGGTTAGCGTCAGCATCTGGTCGCCGAGTTGGTGCAGCGGCACGCCCAGGTCTTTGCTGCCTGCCATCAGCAGGACATCCTGGGTGACCAGCGGCGAGACGTCGCCGGTGTGGTACTCGTGCCAGGCTTGGAACACCTCGGCCGGAGTGACGGCGCCCGTCACGCGCTCGCCCTGGCTGAATATCCACTGCGTCGACAGGTCCGCTTTGGCGGCCGCCTCGACGGCCGCGTTGAGCACCGGCCCGGGGATCTGGTCGTAGTCGGCTGCGATGGCGGCAAGTCCTGCGGGCCCGACAAGCCGGGTCGTCGTCTCGAAGAAGTCGGTGAGGATGTCGAAGGCGATGACGCGGCTGACCCGGGACTCCTGAGCGGCCGCGCGGATGACCAGGCAGCCGCCGAGGGAGAACCCCATCAAGGTGACGCCGGACAGGTTGAAGTAGTCCAGGACGGCGGCGACCGGCAGATGCCAGTCCGGGGTCATCGGCGTGCCCGCGTCCAGGACCGTGCCCTGGCCCGGGCCGTCGAAGATCACCGTGTCCAGGCCGGCGTCGCGCAACGCGATCGCCGCGGGCAGCCATTCCGCGATATAGCTGTCATAGCCGCCGAACACCACGATCGTCCCGCGCGGCCGCTCCGGGGCGAACCGGTAGGCCGATAGCTGCCCCTGCTCGTACGGGATCAGGTGGTGCTCATCGGCGGTGACGCCGTTCCCGGCCTCGACGTTGTCCAGGAACCGCTGCAGGGCCGACTTGAACCGCGGATCGCCCGGGTCGAGGTAGAACTGAGCACCTCGCGAGTAGTAAGCAGCCGCCAGGGCACGGCCGGCCGCCAGCGCGTCGTCGCTGAGCTTGAACATCTCCCGCACCCAGTCGTCGAAGCTGGAGATCCGGCCCGCTGCCGCCCTCATCTCATCAAGCATCTTCTGCTCGCCCACCCAGCCGTAAAACCGGTTCAGCTCGTAGTTGAGCACGGCGTCCGGGTGAAGCTGGTAATACCCCACCGGGAACCGGCTGGTGATCCCCTCATCGGTGACCGACATCTGCATGTCCCTTCCTCGCCAGGATGGCGAAACGTTGCTGCGGCGCCATCGTCGTACCAAACGATCACGGCGCGAATCTGCCGACTGGCCAGGGACAAGGTGGCCAGTCTGGACTCGGCCGGCGGGCTGGTGTCTCAGGCGTCGGCTAGCCGTCACCGGCACCGGGACGTGCACCACCGCCCGTTCGGGAAGTTGGAGTTCTACTCCGAACGGGCCGCGGCACTTGTCAGTGGACTGCCTTCACCGCGCTCAGCGGGCACTCGCGGCGGCAGTTCTCGCGGTCGCCTCGTGCAGGCTGCCTGCCGCTTGGCATCCGGCCGGTCCAGGCTTTCCATGAGCCGGACGGTTTCGGCTTCAAGCTGGCGGATCAGGGCGAGGTTTCGTTCGGCGTGCCCGTAGGCCATGACGTATCTCCGATCGGTATCCAGAGTCTGCGGGAGGACGCGGCCAGCACGCCCATGGCGGGAGCGCGGCGCACTGCCTCACGGCGGAATGGCCTAGCGTGCGCCGGGTCGGGTTTCAGGGAGCGGGCACGGAGAACAGATTCGCGATCGCGCTTGCGGTCAGGTACTGCCCGATGAGCGCGACGATGTCGAACAGGCCCTGCTCGCCGAACTGATCGAGGGCCCGATCGTAGAGAGTGTCATCGATCGTGTGCGCGGTCACCAGGTGCTGCGTCATACGGGCGGCGGCCTGTTCTTGATCACTGAGAACGTCAGGGATGTTGCCGCTGACGATCTCCTTGATGACGCTCTGCTGCAGGCCCGCCTGTCGTGCGGTGCGCTCGTGCGCGTACACCGGGTAGGCCGCGCCCCACGCGCTGCAGGTGGACAGGACCACGATCTCGCGGACCCGAGCGGAAAGGGAGGTGTAGCGGGCGGACGCCTCGGCGAAAGCCACAAACGCCGATGCCACCTCTGGCCGACGTAGGAATGCGTTGAACGGGCCGATCAGCCTCCCGTCGCCGTCCTGGATGGCGTATCCCTCCTCTCCCTGTTCCTGGCTGGAACCCGGCGGCTGGTCCGCAATCACCGCGTCGTAGTAGGCACGCTGCTGCTGCGTCATGGCCGCAGGTTCAAGAAGGGGCAGACGCCCGCCCAGCGAGTTGTCGTCGTACGTCATCCGGATCGCCTTTCTTGCGTGTGTGCTATGCGGCGGGCTGAAGCGGCCCGGTCGTGTCCGATAGCCCTAGCGAATGGCGTATGGCCGCCTCGGTTCGGGACAAGAGCGCAAACTCCTCCTGCGTCAGCTGCCAGCTGAGCGTGGCCAGGTTGTCCGCGGCCTGCCTGGGGTTCTGCGGTCCTGGGATGGGGATCACCCGCGGACTGGCCGCGATCAGCCAGTTCAGCGCGACCTGAGTGATGGTGGCGTTATGTGCTTCCGCGATCTTGTCCATGACGTCGAACAGCGGCTCCAGCTTCTCGCGCCGCAACGTATAGGGCTTAGCGAGAACG
>JASHVM010000584.1:0-7524 GCA_030044595.1 Streptosporangiaceae bacterium | reverse complement strand
CCGAACCGGGACCCGGGCAGGTGCTGGTGCGGGTGCGCGGCGCCGCGGCGAACTTTCCCGACGTGCTCATGTGCCGGGGCGGCTATCAGGTCCGCCCGCCGCTGCCGACCCCGCCGGCCGCGGCGTGCACGAGCAGCGTCTCGCCGGCCGCCAGCCGCGCCCGCCGGTGCAGCCCGAACCACCCGGTCTGGTACGTGATGAAGAAGGCCGCGGCCTCGGCATCGTCGAGGCCCTCGAGGGCCGGGAAGACGCTGTCGGAGTTCATCACCGCCAGCTCGCCGAACGCGCCCGACGGCAGCGATGATCCCCCGAGCACCCGGTCCCCGACGGCGAACCGGGTCACGTCCGGGCCGACCGCGACGATCTCGCCGCACAGCTCGATGCCCGGGGTGAACGGCAGCGGCGGGCGGACCTGATAGCCGCCCCGGCACATGAGCACGTCGGGAAAGTTCGCCGCGGCGCCGCGCACCCGCACCAGCACCTGCCCGGGCCCCGGTTCGGGATCCGGGACCTCAGCCAGCGTCAGCGCGTCGCGCGGCTCGCCGAGCTGGTGTACCTGCCATGCCCTCACCGCGAGGCCTCCTGGATTTCCTCGATCCGCCGCTGCAGCCGGTTCATCCCGCGCAGCCACCTGTCGGTGTCGCCGGCCCGCTGCGCGTAGTAGTCGCGCACCTCCGGATGCGGCAGGATCAGGAACCTGCCGTCCGCCATGCCGTCCCACAGCGCGTCGCCGACCTGCTCCGGTTCGATCGCGGCCTCCTTCAGCACCACCTGCCCGGCGCGGCCGGAGCCGGCCAGCATCGACGTCCGCACCCCTTGCGGGCAGATGCAGTGCACGGTCAGCCCGCGGTGGGCGTACGTCGCGGCGAGCCATTCCGCGTAGGCCTCGGCCGCGTGCTTGGTCACCGAGTACGGCGCGGACCCCAGCATGGTCAGCAGCCCGGCCGCCGAGGCGGTCACCACGAAGCACCCCTGCCCGCGCCGCAGCCAGGCCGGAAGCAGCTCCCGGGACGCGCGGACGTGGGCCATGACGTTGACCTCCCAGGCCCGCAGCCAGGTCTCTTCCGGGGTGTCCGGGCCGGTTCCCGCGGCTATCCCCGCGTTGGAGCAGTAGATGTCGATCTCGCCCAGGTGCCCGCGCGCGGCGGCGATGAGATCGCGCACGCCCTGCTCGGTGGCGACGTCCCCGGGCACGGCGTAACCGCCGGCCTCGCCGGCGACCGCCGCGGCGGCCCCGGGGTCCAGGTCGTTGACTACCACCCGCGCGCCACCCGCCGCCAGCCTGCGGGCCAGCGCGCGGCCGATCCCCGCGCCGCCGCCGGTGACGACGACTCCCGACCCCTCGACCACCGTCACGCCCGCGCTCCCGCCGTCCGCCCAGCCTTAATCAGCTTCATCTTCCGCAGGCTATAGGAGTATCATCGGCTCCGGCGGTTCCGGCCGCCTCTGGGTCCGCGGGCAGAGCTGCAAGCTCACCGGTTACACGGCAGCGATCGACGGCGAGTCTTTCCCGCCCGAAGCGAGCGGACCCCGGGCGTGAGGGAAGGACTGGCATGCCCGGTGGGTCACGCGCACTGCCCGACCGGCCGAACCTCCGCTACCTCAGGCTCGAGGCCAAACGTCGCCTGGCCGCGGGAGAGTACCCGACGCTGCACGAGGCCCAGGCCGGCATCGCCCGGGAGCACGGCCAGCCCAGCTGGGCCGCCCTCAAGCAGCTGGTCTGCGACGCGCAGCAAGACCGCGCGCTGGACCAGTTGCGCTGGGTGATCTCCCGCTTCTCCGGCGCCCGGGAGCCGGGGTGGACCCCGCCCGGCGACGACGAGCTACGGCAGCACTTCAGCGAGCATCTCCTGACCGTGCGCCCGCCTGACACCCTGGTCGCGGAGATCAGCAAGGTGGCCGTAGACCTGCACGGGGACCTCGTGGTCATCCGCCAGACCCCGCTGCAGGCCCAGGTCGAGATGGCCGGCGTGCAGTGCCTGGCCGTGGTCGAGGCCGACCCGCCGCACCGGCTGACCGGCCTGCGCGCGATGCCCCTCGGCAGCCGGGTCCGCGACCCCCGGGTCACGGGCCCCGCCCCGGTCTCCACCCAGGGCGAGGTACCGCCCGAGGTACCCGGGATGGCGGATGAGGCCTTCGCCGAGCTGGGCCTGGCCGCCTTCCTCATCGCCGGCGGCGACCCCACGGCCCCGCAGCCGTGGGTGCTCGCCAAGGGCTGGGCGGATCTGGACCGGGGCGAGGCCCTCGAGCCCCGCCACCGGTTCCCGACCCCCGGGGTCACCGTCTTGGCCACCGCCACCGCCGTGCTCCGGCTCGCGGCCGACGGCCGCGTCGCCCTCGACCGCCCGGCCAACGACTACCTGCGCACCGTCCGCCTGGCGGACGACACCATCACGGTCAGGGAGCTGCTCAGCCACACCGCCGGGGTCGACGATCCCACCCTGGCGTACGCCGACGCCGTCCCTGACCTCCTAACGCTCATGGGACCGGTCGTCGCCTGCTCCGGCCCGCGCGGGGAACTGCGGCCCAGCAACGGCGGCTGCGCCGTGCTCGGCCAGCTGATCGCCGACGTCACCGCGGCGCCCTACGCGGACGCGGTCACCGGCCTGGTGCTGGCCCCGCTCGCGCTGCGCGACTCGTCGTTCCCGGCCGGCCCGGGCGGCATCGGGCCGGGCGCGGTCACCGGGTACTACCTGACGCTCCAGGGCACGTTCGCCCCGGTCCCGGCCAAGATCCCCAACCTCCAGGCCGCGGCCGGGCTCTGGTCGACGGGGGCCGATCTCGTGCACCTGGGACTCGGGTGGTCATCGCTGCTGCCCGAGTCCCTCGCGCGCGAGGCGCTCACCGCGCAGACCGAGCCCTCCGCCGGCGGGAACCAGGCCGGCCTCGGCTGGCTGCTCAGCCCTGACGGTGATACCGCGATGCACTCCGGCGGCGGCTACGACGCCACCGCCTACCTGACCGTTCGCGTCCGCGATCACCGGACGCTCGTGGTGCTGACCAGCCGCATGATCCCGGTCAACACCATCGCCGACCGCCTGCTGCGCTCCTGGACCTAGGAGGACCACATGTACCAGCCGTACCCGACCGACGCCCAGATGCCCGAAGTGCAGCGCCCGCCCGTGCCGCCCTCGGTCAGCACCGCCGTCCGGGTCATGTACGCGGGCGCGGCCGCCACCGCGATCGGCGTCATCATCGATGTTCTCACGGTCAAAGCCACCAAGGCCGCGATCGAGAAGAGATCTCCGCACATGTCCGCGTCCCAGGTCAGCTCGGTCCAGCACGCCCTCGTCATCGGGTCCGTCGTGTGGGGGGTGATCGCCGTCGTGCTGTGGATCCTCATCGCCCGCAAATGCCAGAACGGCAAGAACTGGGCCCGGCTCACCGGAACGGTGCTGTTCGCCCTCGCCACCATCGACACGCTCGGATCGGCGATCGCGCCCGAGGCCGGCCTGGCCAAACTCTGGTTCGTGGTCATCTGGCTGTGCGGGCTCTCCGCGGTGATCCTCTTGTGGCGGCGCAGTTCGAGTGACTTCTTCCGGGGATGACGCCGTCGTGATCGAGGTAGACCGGCTGGTCAAGCGCTTCGGCGCGGTGACCGCGGTGGACGGGCTGAGCTTCACCGTCCAGCCCGGCCACGTGACCGGCTTCCTCGGCCCGAACGGCGCGGGCAAGACCACCACGATGCGGGTCATCCTGGGCCTGGACGCCCCCACCAGCGGTACCGCCACGGTCAACCGGCACCGGTACGCCGGCCTGATCCGCCCGCTGCACCAGGTCGGCGCGCTGCTCGACGCCACCGCGCTGCACGGCGGGCGCACCGCCCGGGCGCACGTGCTGTCGGTCGCGCAGAGTAATGGCATCGGCCGGCGCCGGGTCACCGAAGTCCTGCGGCTGACCGGCCTGGAAACGGTCGCGAACCGTCGGGTCAGCGGCTTCTCGCTCGGCATGAAGCAGCGGCTCGGCATCGCCGTCGCCCTGCTCGGCGACCCCCGGGTGCTGATGTTCGACGAGCCGGTGAACGGCCTGGACACCGAGGGCATCGCCTGGATCCGCCAGTTCCTCAAGGCGCTGGCCGCCGAAGGCCGGACCGTCCTGGTCTCCAGCCACCTGATGAGCGAGGTGGCCCAGACCGCGGATCACCTGATCGTCATCGGCCGCGGCCGGCTGATCGCCGATACGCCCACCGCGCAGCTGATCGAGTCCAGCACCAGAAGGGACGTCCTGGTCCAGTCCCCGCGCGCGGGCGAGCTGGCCGGGCTGATCACCGCCCGCGGCGGCACCGTGGCCCGGCAGGACGACGGCCGCCTGGCCGTGACCGGCCTGGACGCGCCCGCCATCGGGGACCTGGCCGCCGAGCATGGCCTCGCCGTGCACGCGCTGATCCCCCGTACCGCCTCCCTTGAGGACGCCTACCTGGACCTCACCGGCGACAGCGTCGAGTACCGCGCCGCCCGCCCGCAGGAGGCAGCCAGCCGATGACCGCCGCCGAAGCCCCCGCGCGCCAGACCGTACCGCCGCTCGCGGTCAGGGCCCGCGACGTGCTGGCCTGCGAGTGGACCAAGTTCTGGTCGGTCCGCTCGACCTACTGGACCTTGCTGGTCGCGGTGGTCACCCCGATCGGCACCGGCGCGATCGTCGCCGCCGCGCTCGCCCACCAGCCCGCGGGCGCGCCCGCGCCGACGCTGGACCCGCTGCTGCCCGGGTTCATCAGCCTGGAGTACGCGGCGCTGGCCGTCGGCGTGCTTGGCGTGCTGGCGTTCAGCACCGAGTACGGCACCGGGCTGATCCGCACCACGTTCACCGCGGTACCGCGGCGCCGCGCGGTGCTCGCCGCCAAGGCGGCCGTGGCCGGCGCGGTCACCCTGGCCGCCGGCGAGCTGGTCGCCTTCACCACGTTCTTCCTCGTCCAGGCCGTGCTGTCCGGTCACCACCTCGGCGTGTCGCTGTCCCACCCCGGCGTGCCGGGCGCGGTGCTGGCCGACGGGATCATCTTGTTCGTGGTGGCCATGATGGGCCTGGGCCTCGGCGCGATCATCCGGCACACCGCGGGCGGGATCACCGCCCTGGTCGCGCTCATCATCCTGCCCGCGACCCTCGGCCTGCTCCCGCCCCCGTGGGGCGCCCGGATCAGCCGGTTCACCCTGCTGGAGGCCGCGCGCCAGGTGACGGCGCTGCGCCCGGCCACGAACCTGTTTTCCCCGGCGCTGTCGACGCTGGTCCTGCTCGCCTGGCCGGCCGCTACCCTGGGCCTCGCCGCGCTGGTGATCACCCGCCGCGACGCGTGACCCCGGCCGCCGCCCGTCTAGGCCCGGCACAGTATCTGGCCGTGCGGGATGAGAAACCACCCGTCGTCGCTGGCCGCCCAGCGCAGCCAGGCCCGGGCCAGCCGCTCCAGGTCGTCCCTGCTGGCCAGCCCCTGTTCGGTGGCCCGGTCCCCGAACGGCGATTCGGTCAGGCGTTCGGCCCACGACCGACCCCACCAGTCCCGGTCGGCGGGCCCGGTGTAACACCACGAGCTCGCCGACGCCTCGATCTCGGCGAAGCCCGCCGCGCGGGCCCAGGACAGCAGGCGCCGGCCGGCGTCTGGCTGGCCGCCCAGCGCCCGCGCCACGTCCCGGTACAGGGCCTGCCACTGGGTCAGTTCGGGGTCCTCGGGGAACCAGAACATGCCGCCGTAGTCGCCGTCGCGGGCGGCGATCAGCCCGCCGGGCCGGCAGACCCGCCGCATCTCGGCCAGCGCGGCGACCGGATCGGACAGGTGCTGCAGTACCTGGTGCGCGTGCACTACGTCGAACGCGCCGTCCTCGAAGGCCAGGTGGTACGCGTCACCGGCCTTAAATATCACGTTGCGCTGGCGCCGGCGGCTGGCTTCCTGCCTGGCCATCACCAGCACGTCCTCGGCTGCGTCGATCCCGGTGACGCGGCCGTCCGGCACCCGGGCGGCCAGGTCCACGGTGATGGTGCCCGGGCCGCAGCCGACGTCGAGCACGTGCGCGTCGGCCGGCAGCCGCGCCAGCAGGTACCCCGCCGAGTTCTCCGCGGTCCGCCACCGGTGGGACCGCAGCACGCTGTCGTGGTGGCCGTGCAGGTAGACCTCGGACCGGGGCGGCATGCCCGTCATGCTCCGAACGCGACCGGAATCTCCGCGGAATCGGTCAGCCGCAGCTTGCGCCGGGCCCGCTCGTAGAACGTGGTGCGGCCCAGCCGGACCACGCGAGCGGCGGCCGGACGCGGGGCCAGGTCGATCATGTCGCCGGGCTTCACGGTCGCGACGAGGTTGCCGTCCGCCTCGACGGCGAGCTGGCCGCTGGCCGGCAGGATTTCCAGCGCCAGCTGGTCCCCGACGGAGACCACCAGCCCGCGGTTGTAGGCGGAGTGCGGCGCCACCGGCGTGACCACGAGGGCCTCCACCGCCGGGCTCACGATCGGCCCGCCGGCCGAGAAACTGTACGCGGTCGAGCCGGTCGGAGTCGCCACCACCACGGCATCGGCGGCGTAGCTGACGAACCGCTGACCCGCGGCCCGGACCGCGATGGCGGCGGTCTTCTGGCCGGGATAGCGCACGAACGCGACGTCGTTGAACGCGGTGATGACCTGGTCTTCGATGACGGCGTCCACGGCCAGCCGCGGCTCGACGGTGTATTCGTGGTCATCGATCGCGGACAGCGCGTCGGGCAGCTCGGGGACGTCTACTTCGGCCAGGAAACCCAGCTTGCCGAGGTTCACCCCCAGGACAGGGAAACGCTGCCGGTCGGCCAGCCTCATCGCGCGCAGCATCGTGCCGTCGCCGCCCAGGCTGACCAGCAGGTCCGCGAGCCTGCGCAGCTCGTCGGCGGGTACCGGATCGGCCGTGCAGGCCAGGTTGCGGATCTCGGTATCGATGCCGAGGACCCGGATGCTCCGGCGGTCCGCCCAGTCCAGCACCAGGCCGACCGCTCCGCCGCAGTCCCGCTCGGGGTGCAGCACCAACCCGACGACGTGCATCTCAGCACCAGCCCGCAGCGCGCATGGCCTCAACGTACTCCAGACCTTCGAACATCACGAGGCCCGGGCCAGGATCAGGCTGTGCCCGCTGTCTCCTTCCGGGATGAAGCGGTCCCACAGCGGCGTCAGCCCGGCCTCCGCGAGCCAGCCCAGGTAGCTGCCGGTGTCGGCGTGCTCCCAGAACATGTCGGCGCCGAAGAAGCGCTCGGTGCCCGTCCACGGCCGGGCGCCGACGATGACCAGCAGCATCCCGGCCGGGCGCAGCCAGCCCCGGATGCGGCGCAGCAGCGCCCGCTGGTCGGCGAGCGGCAGGTGGATCAGCGCGTAGAAGGACACCACCGCGTCCAGGCTGGCCGGGGTGAACTGCAGCGCCGCCATGTCGGCCTGCACCAGGCGGGCCGCGGGGACCAGCTGGCGGGCACGGCCGAGCTGCACGGCGGAGAAGTCGACCCCGATCACCTGCAGGCCGCGCCCGGCCAGCTCGCGGGTGGCCGGTATCCCCGCTCCGCAGCCCAGGTCGAGGACCCGGGCTCCGGG
>JASHVM010000583.1:0-3781 GCA_030044595.1 Streptosporangiaceae bacterium | reverse complement strand
ACCTTGCGCTGCCGCCAGGTCAGCACGTGGTCGGGATCCGGCTTGTCCGGCGTCTCCGGGATCACGACGGGCACGCTTCCCTTCGGCTTGCGCCCCGGCCGCCCCTTGGGTCTGGGCACGTCGGTGCCGGCCGTGCCCGTTGGTGTACCTCCCATGGCGGTTCCCTCCATCTGATGGCCTTCTGCCTGCGTCGGATTCTTTCGTGCTAACTAAAGACTAGCGTTCTGCGCCCGATACCCCAAACATCTGTTCGACGTGTCGCCGAAAATGTCAGACCCTCGCGATACAAGTGAGGTAGTAGCCCGATCGCTCGAACTGGCATACGATCGAACGAGAGTGCTATCGAACAATGGTAGCTCGAACGAAGGTTTGATCACGGAGGGTCGCCATGAGCACGATGCAAGCAGCAGCCTGGCCGCAGAGTCGCCCGGCTCGCGCGCCGTTGCGGCTGACGCGACGAGGGCGCTTCGTGATCGCCACCGCGGCCGCGCTGCTGGTCACCATCGTGCTGCTGATCGCCTCCGGGGCGGCGCAGGCGACCAGCCACTCGGTATCCGCGCGCGCGGCGGAGCAGAACCTCGCCCAGGTGGTCGTTCGCCCGGGCCAGAGTCTGTGGTCGGTCGCCGAAAGCGCGGATCCTAACGCCGACACTCGGGTCGTCATCCAGCAGATCATCGAGCTCAACGGGCTGACCAGCGATGCGGTATTCGCCGGCCAGCGGCTATGGGTGCCCCGGGGCTGAGACCGGAGTGATCCCGGCCCGCCAGCGGCACGCCGGCCGCCAACACCGCGACACGCCGGCGCGCCAGCACGACCCGCACGTGACCGGCGATTCCAGATTGACCGTTCGCGCCGCTTGCCTCCGCCGCCCTGGTGGGCTAGCGTAACCACAACATCTAGTAGTTACATCGCTGTGGTTTTTCCACAAGTTGTGTTATCGGCTAGACTAGCAAGTGCAAACCGCCGAGGGAGGTGATCGCGTGCGCTGCCCGTTTTGCCGTCATCTGGACAGCAGGGTCATCGACAGTCGGACCGCTGAGGATGGTGCCGCGATCCGCCGCAGGCGGTCATGCCCCGAGTGCGGTCGGCGGTTCACCACGCAGGAGACGGTCATCTTGATGGTGGCCAAGCGCAGCGGGGTCACCGAGCCCTTCAGCCGGGACAAGATCATCCGCGGCGTGCAGCGCGCCTGCCAGGGGCGCCCGGTCAGCGAGGACAAGCTCGCCGTCTTGGCCCAGCAGGTCGAGGAAACGATCAGGGCGCGTGGCCTCGGCGAGGTCCCCTCCCACGAGGTAGGCGTGGCCGTCCTGGGTCCGCTCAGGGAACTCGACGAGGTGGCCTACCTCAGGTTCGCCTCGGTCTACCGGGGTTTCGAGTCGCTGGCCGACTTCGAGGATGAGATCGCCGCCCTGCGCCAGGGACATCACGGCTCGGCGCAGGCCGCGGCAGATGCCGAAACGGCGTCGTAATGCGGTACCAGAGTTGTCATCGTTGCAGCATGGCCAAGCAGGGCCTGGCGGGGATCCGGACGGGTCCCGGAAGGGGTAACAAATGACGGAGACCGCGAGCGGCTCGGCAGCCCGTAAGGGAAAGGGCGCCGCAGAGCCCCAGGATCCGCGAGGCCAGCGTTCCCGGCGGGGCGGGCTCAAGATTGAGCGCGTCCACACCACCCCGGGCGTGCACCCCTATGACCAGGTCACCTGGGAGCGCCGCGACGTCATCATGACGAACTGGCGCGACGGCTCGGTCAATTTCGAGCAGCGCGGCGTGGAGTTCCCCGATTTCTGGTCGGTCAACGCGGCCAACATCGTGACGACCAAGTACTTCCGCGGCGCGGTCGGCTCGCCCCAGCGCGAGTGGAGCCTGAAGCAGCTGGTGGACCGGGTCGTCGGCCTGTACACGGAGACGGGCAAGACGCACGGCTACTTCGCCACCGACGAGGACGCCCAGGTCTTCGATCACGAGCTCAAGTACGCCCTGACCCACCAGATCTTCAGCTTCAACTCCCCGGTCTGGTTCAACGTCGGCACCGCCTCTCCGCAGCAGGTTTCGGCGTGCTTCATCCTCGCCGTGGACGACACCATGGACTCCATCCTGGAGTGGTACCGGGAAGAGGGGCTGATCTTCAAGGGCGGATCGGGCGCCGGCGTCAACCTGTCCAAGATCCGGTCGAGCAAGGAGCTGCTGTCCTCCGGCGGCACCGCCAGCGGCCCGGTGTCCTTCATGCGCGGAGCAGATGCCTCCGCGGGCACGATCAAGTCCGGCGGCGCCACCCGGCGTGCGGCCAAGATGGTCGTGCTCGACGTGGATCACCCCGACGTGGCCGAGTTCATCGTGACCAAGGCCCGCGAGGAGGAGAAGATCCGCGTCCTCCGCGACGCCGGCTTCGACATGGACCTCGGCGGCAAGGACATCGTCAGCGTCCAGTATCAGAATGCCAACAACTCGGTACGCGTCTCCGACGAGTTCATGCACGCGGTCGAGGAAGGCAAGGAGTTCGACCTGCTGGCCCGCCGCACCGGCGAGGTCGTCGAGCGCGTCCGCGCCCGCGAGCTGCTGCGCTCCATGGCCCAGGCCGCCTGGGAGTGTGCCGACCCCGGCATCCAGTACGACGGCACGATCAACGACTGGCACACCAACCCCGAGTCGGGACGTATCACCGCGAGCAACCCCTGCTCTGAGTACCTGAGCCTCGACAACTCCTCCTGCAACCTCGCCAGCATCAACCTGCTCAAGTTCCTCCGCGACGACGACACCTTCGACGCCGAGCGGTTCGCGAAGCTGACCGAGCTGATCATCACCGCGATGGACATCTCCATCACGTTCGCCGACTTTCCCACGGAGAAGATCGCCGCCACGACCCGGGCTTACCGCCAGCTCGGCATCGGCTACGCCAACCTGGGCGCGCTGCTGATGGCCGCCGGCCACGCCTACGACTCCGAAGGCGGCCGGGCCATCGCCGCGGCGATCACCTCGCTGATGACCGGCACCGCCTACAGGACATCAGCCGAACTGGCCGGAGTCGTCGGCCCCTACGACGGCTACGCCCGCAACGCCAAGCCGCACAAGCGCGTCATCCGCATGCACGCCGACGCCAGCGACCGCATCCGCCCGATCGGCACCATGGACCGGGACATCCTCGACCTGGCCAACCAGACCTGGCAGGAGTGCGTCGAGCTCGGTCAGACAAACGGGTATAGGAACGCCCAAGCTTCGCTATTGGCACCTACCGGGACAATAGGCCTCATGATGGACTGCGACACCACCGGCATCGAGCCCGACCTGGCCCTGGTCAAGTTCAAGAAGCTCGTCGGCGGCGGCTCGATGCAGATCGTCAACCTGACCGTGCCGCGGGCGCTGAACAACCTCGGCTACCCGCACGAGCAGGTCGAGGCGATCACCGAGTACATCGCCGAGCACGGCCACGTGGTCAACGCTCCTGGCCTGCGCCCGGAGCACTACGAGGTGTTCGACTGCGCCATGGGCGAGCGCGCGATCAGCCCGATGGGCCACGTCAGGATGATGGCCGCCGTCCAGCCGATGCTCAGTGGGTCGATCTCCAAGACCGTGAACCTCCCGGAAAGCGCCACCGTGGAGGACATCGAGCGGATCTACTTCGAGGGCTGGAAGCTGGGCCTGAAGGCGCTGGCTGTCTACCGCGATAACTGCAAGGTCGGCCAGCCGCTGTCTGACGCCAGGAAGAAGCCGGAGGCGGCCGCCGCGACTCAGCCCGTCGCGACCCAGCCCGCGCCGACCCAGCCCGGGCCGAGCCAGCCCGGGC
>JASHVM010000582.1:0-5827 GCA_030044595.1 Streptosporangiaceae bacterium | reverse complement strand
TACGCGGCGGTCAGCTGCGCCTCCCGCGCGACCCCGAAGTCGGCGGTCCCGGCCGCGACCACCAGGACCCGCCCGCCGCGCGGAGCCGGCGGCACAGGCGGCCAGGCCAGCATGCGCGCGTCTTCGTCATGGCGGGCATCCGGCAGCACGGCCAGGACCGCCTCGGCGTGCGCGGGACCCGCGCGGGTGAACAACGTCGTCGTGCCTGATGCCTTGATGGCCTGCGCGGCGGCACTGACCTGGCCGGGCGTCTTGCCCTCGCAGTACACCGCCTCGGGATAGCCGCGGCGGCGCGCCCGGTCATGATCTAGCTCGATGAACGCCGCCATGGCCTCATCAGGCCGCCACGGCTCAGTCACGCGTGACCGGCAGCAATGACATCGTGAACGCACCGGACTGGATACCGGCCAGGTCGACGGCGACGAACCGGAAGCCGGCGCCGGTGACAGCCGTGTGGATCTGCTCGCGCGCCGGGGCGCAGACGGCTCGCACGAGGTCACCGGGGGGAAGCTCCACCCGGGCCACCTCGCCGTGATGACGCACTCTGGACTCGGCGAAGCCCAGGATCCGCAGAGCCTTCTCGGCCGCCTCGACCTGAGCGAGCTTAGCCGCGGAAACCTCCCGGTAATGCGGAATGCGCGACGCCAGGCAGGGCGCGGCGGGCTTGTCGGCACTCGGCAGCAGCAGCGCCCGGGCGATGGCACGCACGGCGGCCTTCCCCAGCCCCGCATCGGCCAGCGGCCGCAGGACCTTATGATTAGTGGCCGCGCGGGACCCGGGCCGATCCGGGCGCAGCATGTCATCGGCGTTCTCGCCATAGGCCACCGCCGTCAGGCCATAGACACCGGCTACCTCATCTTCTATGCGGGTAAACAGCTCGTCCTTGCAGTGAAAGCAGCGATCAGGCCCATTGGCCCGGTAGGCCGGGTTGTCCCCTTCCCTGGTCTGAATCTCCACGATGCGGGCGCCGATGACCGCGGCGACCTGATGCGCCGCCAGGCGTTCATCCGACCCCAGGCTCGGCGAGACGCCCAGAATGGCGACGACCCGGTCGGCGCCGAGTGACCTCACCGCCAAGGCGAGCAGGACCGAGGAGTCGACGCCACCGGAGAACGCGACGCCGAGCGGGGCCGCCCCCAGGAGCCGGGAGCCCACCGCCTGGGCGGCCACCCAGAGCTCACCAGTGAGAGGCCGATCTGCCAAACCGGTCATATTGTCACCTCAACTGCCCCTAGCCGCCAGCTATCATCCTGTCATTGCGGCGGCCTGCGGCTGACGGAGCCTCCCCGCGGTCATCGGCAGCAGTCATCTGAGTCTCCCCCTCGCAAGAGCAGCCTTCCGGTAGCGCACTGCCGCCGATGGCCGCCGCGTGCCACAGTACGCGCGGGGGGCCTGACCGAATTGGCCGAAGACCAAGACGCGGTGAAGGATGGGGTGCAGGACCGCGGGCTCAGCGCTGCAGTCCATTCCACGACCATCGCGGAATGTTCATGCCCTCGGGAACCTCGTCAGCAGACTGGTGGTAGCGGGACATTTCCGTCGTGGTGGCCCAGGCGAAGTAGTCATGCAGGACCTGCCGCAAAGGCCCGGCCGCTTCTAGAGCGGCATCTTGCATCGCCTGGTCGAAACACTCGATCGCCCGCCGGTCCATCTCCTCATGCGGGCCGTTGCCGCTGTGGATCCGCACGACCGACGTCTGGTCCCCGTAGGAGCCGGAATAGGCGGCGGGACCGCCGAGGACCTCGGCCCAGTATGCGGCGAGCCGCTGGCTGTGCTGCGGATGGAATCCGTGGCTGAACGCGTGGCTGACGACCTCGTCGGCCATCACCCGGGCGTGCCACGCTTCGGCCAGTCGGAGCAGACCCTCGCTGCCGCCCGCGGCCTCGTACACACTTTGCATGGCACCAGACTGCCACGCTGCCCGGACGCGCGGCACCCCGCGGAGGTGGTCAGGGGCTCGCGGTCGGCGGGGGGAGTCGCTCGGCCACTTGCTGGCGGGCGTCGTCGTCGGGGAACACGGCTCGGAGCACGGCGTCGGCGGCGGCGAGGTCGGCTTGGCTGACCCGGTTCCGCACCGACTGGTTGAGGGCGTCCTGGGCTGCCCAGATCGCCCGGCCGTAGGCCTTGCCGCTGGGCGTGAGCACGACCAGGGTGCGGCGGGCGTCGGCCTGGTCGGTGCCGAAGCTGGCATAACCGCGCTCGACCAGCCCGTCGGCCAGCTGGCGGGCGGCCTGGCGGCTGGTGCCCAGCGCCTCGCCCAGCTGGCCGATGGCCAGCGGCCGCTGCAGGAGCAGGGCGAGTATCCCGGCGTCGGTCCGGCGGTAGCCGGGGAAGCCGGCTTGCTGCATGCGCTCCCGTACCTGCTCGATCCAGCTCCGCCGGGCCAGGGCGAGCAAGCTGCCGAAGCGGTAGGGCGGTCTTGCGTGAGCGGCCATCGAGAGGCACACTACAGCGTATGCAAGATACGCAAGTAACTTGCCTATCTGGATGGGGGGCGAAACACCAGGTCCCCCGGTTGGCAGCGGTCGTCAGCGGGCTGCTGGCCGCCTGCCTGCTGGCCGCCTCGTGCTCACCGGCGACGACCTCGGCGACGACCTCGGCGGGCGGCGGCGGCGCGGCGTCCGCCGCGCCGCCGGTCTGGCTCTGCGCGCCGGGAATGACCGACGACCCGTGCGTGCAGAACCTCGCGACGACCGCGGTCACCGCCACGGGGGCCAGGTCGGCCAGCTCACTGAAGCCGACGGCCTCGACCAGCTTCGCCTGCTTCTACGTCTACGGCACCGTCTCCGCCGAGCCATCGGTCAACGCCGACCTGAAACGGGGCAAGGCCGAGATCACCGCCGCGGAGGTGCAGGCGACACCGTTCTCCCCGGTCTGCCAGATC
The DNA here is from genome assembly GCA_030044595.1 of Streptosporangiaceae bacterium. GTDB lineage: Bacteria > Actinomycetota > Actinomycetes > Streptosporangiales > Streptosporangiaceae > Palsa-504. The sequence goes on along the minus strand of JASHVM010000582.1, from coordinate 2,943 downwards.
TACGCGCCGATCTACCGGCAGGTCACCCTAGCCGACCTCGCGGCCCATCCGGACCTGAACTTCGGCCCCGCGGAGACCGTGACCGCCTACGACAGCATCAAGGCCGGCTTCGAGGACTTCCTCACCCACGAACTGGACGGCCGCCCGTTCGTGGTGATCGGCGACTCGCAGGGCGCGGCGATGCTCAACCTGCTCCTCGCCCGCCTCGTCGATGACGTGCCCGCGCTGCGCTCCAGGCTCGTCACCGCGATCATCCTCGGCGGCAACGTCGAGGTGCCGACCGGCCGGCTCGTCGGCGGGACCTTCAAGTACATCCCGGCCTGCAGCCGGCCAGGCCAGACCGGCTGCGTGATCGCCTATTCCGCCTTCCCGGCCACGCCGCCCGCCGATTCGCTGTTCGGCCGCCCGGGGCAAGGCGTCTCGCTGCAGTCAGGCCAGACGGCCAGGCACGGGCTCCAGGTCGTCTGCGTCAACCCCGCCGCGCTGTCGGGCGGGCCGGCCACCCTCGCCCCCGTCTTCCCCTCACTGCTTCGGGCGGCGTCCACTCCCTGGGTGTCCTACCCGGGTCTTTACACGGCCCGCTGCGAGCACAGCGATGGGGCCTCCTGGCTGAACGTCACCAAGGCGACCGGCCCGGCGGACCACCGGCCGACCGTCACCCAGAACGGCGGCCCCGCCTACGGATACCACGTCTGGGATCTGAGCCTGGCCCAGGACAACCTGGTCAGCGACGTCGCCGCCGCCGAGGCCACCTGGACCCATGACCACCCCTGATACCCGCAGCGGCCCCGGGAAGCCCAAACCTTGCGCCTGGCCGCGGCGCGGTCGTGACGTAACTAGCAGTCACCGCCGTCGTCCACGAGGCCTACCCCGGCGCTCGCCCGTCGGCTAGTCGTTGCCGACCAGGCCGAGCGTGACCAGGTCGTTGACCGGCTCGTCGGTACTGCAGGTGCCGAACGAGGTGAACAGGCCGCGGACGGCTGAGACCGCCTCCGCATCCAGGTTGCTGATCTTGGCCGCGACCTGCGCCGCATCCCGGGCGGCGAGCTCGGCCGCGACCTGCTCCCGGCTCGCGTCATCGAGGGCCGCTGCCACCGCCAGCAGCACGTTAAGGAAACCGTGATGTTCGAAGCCCGTATCCGCGGCCCGGTGCCGTACCGCGTGATGCAGCCCGGCCGTGCATTTGAACGCCAGCCGCGCCTGAGCCAGCGTGACCAGGCAGTTCGCTAGCGTCTGGTCGTCCGGGAATGCCTGTGCCGTGGTCCCGCCGGTCCGCACCTTGGCCCGGTACCGGTGGTCATCGACCGCGCGAGCCGCGGCGGTGGTGAAGTCGCGGGCCGGGACCTCGATGAAGGCGGCGGCGCCGGCCAGCGGGGTCCGGTCAAGCGCGGCAGCCACGTCCGCGACCGCAGTGGCGATGTTGTCGTGGGCGGCGGCCGGCACTTCGACGGCGCGTAGCCGCAGCCGCGGGTCAGCGAACACGCCGTCCACTGCCGCATCCAGACCCGAGGCGCCGCCCGGCAGCACGAGCGCGAGGTCAGCTTCGGCGACGCCGGCGGCCGTAAGCGCCGCGCTCAGCTCGGTGATCTTCGTGTCGGCGCAGACGAACGGGCCGCACATCTCGCTGTACCACGCGGTCTGGCGACGCAGGTGCCCGGCTACGGCGTCGGCCATCGGCAGCGAGGCGGGCGGGAACAGCGACGCGTCGTCAAATAGCCCGCGGAAGATCGGCAACTCCATGGACACGCCTCCTGCCCTGCCGACGGGTGAACACTACCCGGCGCCAGGGACAGGCCGACCTGGTTAGCTGAGCTACTCCAAGGGGTCCAGCGGTCGCAGGCCAGCAGGGAGCGCCTGAAGCGGTCATCCGGATGTGTCGCTGTCGGCCGGCGCGGGGCCGGTGGCGAGCCGGGTATCGGCGATGCGGTCGGCGTGGCGCTGGGTGGGGGCGTGGCCGAGGACGGCGGTCAGGAACGGTTCCCGGTCCAGCTTGTAGACGGTGGCGTCGGTGCGCGCGGCCACGGTGGCCGTGCGCGGGACGTCGCGCAGCAGGGCGATCTCGCCGACTCCTTCGCCGCGCCCGCACCGGCTCAGAAGGTGCCCGTCCTGGCTGGCGTCGAGTTCGCCGGACGCGATCGCGTAGTAGGCATCTCCCGGGTCACCCTGGCGGATCAGCTCGGTGCGGGCCGGCACGGCAACCGGGGTGAGGGCGGCGGCCAGGCCCTCGAGCTCGGGTGCGGGCAGGTCGGCGAACAGCGGCAGGGAGCGTAGCAGCGCGATCTGCACCACGGGCACGGGTGTGCCGGAGTCCAGGTCGAACAGCGCGCGCCCGCCGGCCACGGCGGCCAGCGGTAGCACGACCGCGACCCCGAGCAGGGCAAGCCGGCTGCCGCCCAGGTGCACCAGCGCCGGGACCAGCAGGGCGCCGATGGCGAGCCCGGCCATGGTGAGCCCTTCCAGCAGGCCGAAGACCCGGCCGAGCAGCTGGGCCGGCACCGACCGCTGCATCAGGGTACGGCTGGCCACGTCCAGCAGGGCGCGGCTGGCGCCCACCACGATCAGCAGGGCCACCGTCGCGGCCAGGCCGAGACCGGGCGCCAGCACCGCCAGCGCGCCGGACAGCAGCAGCGCCGCGGCCAGGATCGGCAGCCCCAGGCGCCGGCCGACCAGCGTCGCGCTCACCAGGGCGGCCAGCACCGCGCCCACCCCGTAGGCGGAGTTCAGGTACCCGGCCCAGGCTTGCGGGCGGTGCAGCACGCTGATCGCCAAGATCACGAACAGCAGGTCCAGCGCGCCCACCACCACCGCCTCGGCGGTCAGCAGCGCCAGCATCAGCCGCAGCCGCGGCGTACGGGCCGTCAGGGCGATGCTCGCGCCCAGGCCGGCCAGCACCGCCGGGGCGGCCTGCGGCGCCGAGGCCAGCGGCGGCACCCGCAGCCCGGC
>JASHVM010000581.1:0-5154 GCA_030044595.1 Streptosporangiaceae bacterium | reverse complement strand
ATGCCGCGGACCGGGGGGCCGGCGCGGAAGCGGCGCGGTCAGAGGCCGGGTTGCGGGACGCGGGGCCGGGGGACGGCCGACGCCGCGAGGCGGAGCGGTCAAGCGCTGAGCGGGAGAGCGAACGGTCAACCGGCGGACGGCTGGGCGGCGCGCGGAAGCGGCGGCGATCGAGAGGATCCCCGGGCTTCCCCGGCCGAGGTAGGTCTTCTCGCTGATTTCCGGCGCTCCGCCGTTAGAGCGGCTCTGGGCCAGTGCGGCGCACGGAGGCGGCCTCGGGCCCCGGCTAACACACCGGGATATGGCGCCGCGGCGTCAGTCGAAGATCGGCTCGCGGGTCCGGGACCGCTTCAGCTCGAAGAAGCCGTCGACGCCCGCGATCAGGTGAACGCCGTCCCACAGCCTGCCCGCGGCCTCGCCCCGCGGGATGGGCGATACGACCGGCCCGAACACTGACATTCCGTTGACCGAGATAATGGGCGTGCCCACGTCCTGGCCGACCCGCTCGATCCCTTCGGCGTGTGAGGCGCGCACCGCCGCGTCATACTCGGTGGAATCCATCGCGCCGGTCAGGCTGGCGGGCAACCCGGCCTCCGTCAGCGCGGCGGAGATCGTCTCGGCGTCCCTGGGCGCCTTCTCCTGGTGGAACCGCGTGCCGAGCGCGGTGTACAGGGGCAGCAGGACCTGCGGGCCGCGGGCCTGCTCCGCCGCGATCAGCACCCGGACCGGGCCCCAGGCGGCCCGCATGCCCTCGCGGTAGCGCTCGGACAGGCCTTCCTTCTCCTCGTTCAGGACGGCCAGGCTCATCACGTGCCACACGATGGTGACCGGACGGACCTTCTCTACCTCGAGCATCCAGCGCGAGGTGATCCACGCCCACGGGCAGATAGGGTCGAACCAGAAGTCGACGCGCGTAGGCTCCTGCTGGGTCATGCGCACTCCTCATCACGAGTAAACCTGGCTTCGCCGGCGACGAAGTGCCCCGGCAGCGTCAACCCCGCGGCCCAGCCGCGAATTCCGCGGGCCGCACGCCAAGCCGGGCCGCCGGGGTCGGCTACCCACGACGGAGGGATCATCGGTGACATCAAACCTGACCCGCGACGAGGCGGCGGCCCGGTCGGCGCTCATCAAGGTCGCCTCTTACCAGGTGAACCTCGACCTGACCGCGGGCACCGACGAGACGTTCGACTCGGTCAGCATGGTGAGGTTCGACTGCGCCGCACCGGGCTCATCCACCTTCATCAACCTGACCGCCCCGGCCGTGCGCGAGATCACGCTGAACGGGGCGCCGGCCAGCCTTGACGCGTTCGACGGCGACCGGATCACGCTGCACGGGCTGGCCGCGTCGAACGTGCTGCGGGTGGTGGCCGAGTGCGCCTACTCGCGCAGCGGCGAAGGGCTGCACAGGTTCACCGACCCGGCCGACGGGCGGGTCTACACGTACTCGGACCTGGAGACGTTCGACGCGCACCGGGTATACGCGTGCTTCGACCAGCCCGACATGAAGGCCAGCTACGAACTGACGGTGACCGCGCCGGCGGACTGGCTCGTCGTCTCGAACATGGCCCCGGAGTCGACCCGCCCGGAGGGCGAGGCGCTGCGCTGGCATTTCCCGCCCACCCCGGCCATGCCGACGTACATCACGGCCGTCGCGGCCGGCCCCTACCACGTGGTGCGGGACGAGCACGACGGCATTCCGCTCGGCCTGTACTGCCGGCAGTCGCTGGCCGAGTACCTGGACGCGGACGAAATCCTGGAGGTGACGCGTCAGGGCTTCGACTTTTTCCACGGGTCGTTCGGGATCAAGTACCCGTTCCAGAAGTATGACCAGCTCTTCGTACCCGAGTTCAAAGAGGGCGCGATGGAGAACGCGGGCGCCGTCACGTTGCTGGAAGCGTACATTTTCCGCTCGCGGGTCACCGATTTCGCCCGCGAAGCGCGCGGCGAGACCATACTGCACGAAATGGCGCACATGTGGTTCGGCGACCTGGTCACGATGCGCTGGTGGGATGACCTGTGGCTGAACGAGTCCTTCGCCACCTGGGCGGGCACGCTCGCGCAAGCCGAAGCGACGAGGTGGACGGCGGCCTGGACGACGTTCGCGCAGCTGTACAAGGCCTGGGCGTACCGGCAGGATCAGCTGCCCTCCACCCACCCGGTCGCGGCCGACATCCCGGATATCGAGGCCGTCGAGGTGAACTTCGACGGGATCACGTACGCCAAGGGCGCGGCGGTAATCAAGCAGCTCGTCGCCTACGTGGGGCGGGAGAATTTCCTGGATGGCGTGCGGAAGTACTTCGGCGCGCACGCGTGGGGCAACGCGACGCTGGCCGACCTGCTCTACGCCCTGGAGGAAACCTCGGGCCGCGACCTGGCGCCCTGGTCAGAGCAATGGCTGCAGACCGCCGGGGTGAACACGCTGCGGCCGTCCTACTCGGTTGACGCGGACGGCAGGTTCACCGAGTTCGCGGTGGACCAGGAGGCCCCCGCGACCCATCCGGTGCTGCGTTCGCACCGCATCGCCATCGGCCTGTACGACCGGACCGAGGCCGGTCTGTCGCGCCGGCTCCGGGTCGAGACCGACGTGACCGGCCCGCGGACGGTCGTGCCGGAAATCGTCGGGCAGCCGCGCCCGGACCTGGTGCTGGTCAACGACGATGACCTGACCTACGCCAAGGTCCGGCTCGACGATCATTCGCTGGACACCCTGCTGGTCAACTCGATAGGGGCGTTCACGGAGTCGCTTCCCGCGGCGCTGTGCTGGTCGGCCGCCTGGGACATGTGCCGCGACGCCGAGATGGCGGCGCGTGACTACGTGCGGCTGGTCATGTCGGGTATTAGCTCGGTGGCCGACATCAGCGTGGTGCAGACGCTGCTGCGCCAGGCGGGCCAGGCGGCGCGCCGCTTCGTCGACCCCGGCTGGCGGGAAGCCAGCCTGGCCCTGACGGCCCGCACGCTGCGCAACCTGCTCGGTACGGTGCCGGCCGGCTCGGATGAGCAACTGGCCTACGTGCGCGCCCTCACCGCCACCGCCACCTCCGCCGATGATCTCGCGATGCTCGCCGGGCTGCTCGACGGCTCGGTACAGCTGGACGGGCTCAGCGTCGACACCGACCTGCGCTGGACGCTGCTGGCGCGGCTGGTCAGCCGCGGTGCCGCCCAGGGCTCCGGAGAGCCCGGGACCTACGGGACGGCCGAGATAGACGCCGAGCTGGCCCGGGACGCGACCGACGCGGGCGAGAGGCACGCCGCGACCTGCCGTGCCGCGATCCCGACGGCCAGGGCCAAGCGGGAGGCCTGGCGTCTGCTCACCGGAGGGGAGCTGACCATCGCGATGTTCCGGGCGGTCCTGGCCGGCTTCGTCGACCCGGACCAGCCGGAACTGGTGGAGCCGTACCGCGAGGAGTACTTCGCGGTCGTGGGCGACTTGTGGCGCACGTGGTCATCTGCCATGGCGCAGGACTTCGTGGCCGGCGCCTACACGGTGTGCGCGGTCTCGCCGGAGACGGTCGAGGCCACCGACGCCTACATCGCGAGCGCGCAGCCCCCCGCCGCGCTGCGTCGGCTGCTCATCGAGGGCCGGGACGACGTACTCCGCGCGCTGCGCTGCCAGGCCCGCGACCGCCAAGCCTCGTAACCGGATCGGCGGGCGGGCGGCGGGCGGCGGAGCCGGGGTCGGCTGGCCGCCCCCGGGCGGGCTCAGCGGCTGTCGGCGACGGACTTGGCGATGGCCTCGCGGACGTGCTGGGCCAGATCGGCCAGCGGGATCTGGACGGTGGCGCCGGAGCCTCGGTCGGTGAGCTCGGCCGCACCCGCGGCCAGGCCGCGCTTGCCGATGGTGACCCGGAACGGGATGCCGACCAGTTCGGCGTCGCTGAACTTGACGCCCGCACGCACCGGGCGGTCGTCCACGATCACGTCGACGCCCGCGTCGAGCAGGGCCTGGTAGACCTCTTCGCCCGCCTCGACCACCGCGGCGTCATCCTGCTGGGCGATCACCACGACGACCTCGAACGGGGCGACCGCCACCGGCCAGATGATGCCCTTGTCGTCGTAATGGACCTCGACGATCGTGGCCATGGCGCGCTCGACGCCGATGCCGTAGCAGCCCATGACCGGCCGGATCGGCTTGCCGTCCGGGCCGGACACCCGGATCTGCATGGCCTCGGTGTACTTGGAGCCGAGCTTGAAGATGTGGCCGACCTCGATGCCGCGCTCCACCTCCAGGCCGTGCCCGCAGTTGACGCATTGGTCGCCGGCCGCGACCTGGCGCAGATCCGCCCACTGGCCGACGTTGATGTCCCGGTCAACGTCCACACCGCGCAGGTGGGTGTCGTCGACGTTGGCGCCGGTGTACATGCCGCGGCGTCCGCGCAGCGCCTCGTCGGCGATGACCGGGTAACCGGTGACGCCCACCGCGCCGAGGCTGCCCGGCAGCGCGCCGAGGGCCTCCCGGATGTCCTCGGCCTGGGCCGGGCGGATCGCGGTGGCCCCGGTGGCGTCGATGAGCTTCTGCTCGTTGAGCGCATGGTCGCCGCGCAGCAGGACCAGGGTGAGCGCGCCGTCCAGGAAATAGACCAAGGTCTTGATCTGGCGGTCGGCCGGTGCCTGGTACTGCTCGGCAAGATCCTCGATGGTCCGTACGCCCGGGGTCGGGAAGGGCTCGGGCGCGGCAAGCACCACCGTCCGTTCGGGAGAATCATCTACGGAGGCCAGCCGGGACGTCGCTATCTCGATGTTCGCCGCGTAACCACACTCCGGGCAGAGGACGATCAGGTCCTCGCCGGACGGTGAAGGGCAGACAAACTCGGTGGAGTCCGAGCCGCCCATCGTGCCGCTGGAGGCCTGGACCGGGATGGCGGGGACGGACAGCCGCTCGAAGATCCGGACGTAGGCGTCGCGGTGCAGGCGGAAGGACACGTCGAGCTCGTCCGGGCCCAGGTCGAAGCTGTAGGAGTCCTTCATGGTGAACTCGCGGGTGCGCATCAGGCCGGCCCTCGGCCGCGGCTCGTCGCGCAGCTTGGTCTGGATCTGGTACCACATCTGCGGCAGCTCGCGGTAGGACTCGAGCTCGGCGGCCACGTCGGTGACGATCTCCTCGTGAGTCATGCCGAGGGCCAGGTCGGCGCCGCGCCGGTCCTTGAGCCGAAACATCTC
>JASHVM010000580.1:0-6585 GCA_030044595.1 Streptosporangiaceae bacterium | reverse complement strand
GTTCTACCTGCGCGCGGGCAAGCGGCTGCCGCGCCGGATGACGGAGATTGCGCTGATCTTCCAGCGCGCGCCGCATCTGCCGTTCTCCGCCACCGACACCGAGGAGCTCGGCCAGAACGCGCTGGTGATCAGGATCCAGCCGGACGAGGGCATCACCGTCAGGTTCGGCTCGAAGGTACCGGGCACGGCCATGGAGGTCAGGGACGTGAACATGGACTTCGCCTACGGCGAGTCGTTCACCGAATCCAGTCCCGAGGCCTACGAACGGCTGTTGCTCGACGTCCTGATCGGGGACCCCCCGCTGTTCCCCCGGCAGCAGGAGGTCGAGCTCGGCTGGCGGATCCTCGACCCGGTGGAGGACTTCTGGGCCTCGTACACCAAGCCTGAGCAATATACGGCCGGTTCGGCGGGCCCAGCGTCAGCGGACGCGATGATGGCAAGGGACGGGCGCGCATGGCGCCGACTGTGATCACCCGCAGGGCGTTCCGGGCGGCGCGAACGTCCAAGGCAAGCGCTGTGAGGGGAAGGCCGCGATGACCATCGACCTGACCGACACGACGACGGGGGCGATCATCGATGCCCTGGCCCAGGCGCGGCGCCGGATGGGCGGCCCGGCCTCCGGCATGGTCCTGACGCTGATCATCGTCACCGACGAGGCCGAGCAGTACGACGCGGTCCGCGCGGCCAACCAGGCGGGCCGCGAGCACCCGAGCCGGGTACTGGCCGTCATCACCCGCAAGCCGAAGGCCGAGTCCCGGCTCGACGCCGAGATCCGGGTGGGCGAGACCGGTCCGGGCGAGACCATCTTGCTGCGCATGTACGGCCCGCTCGGCCAGCACGCCGACTCGGTGGTCGCGCCGCTGCTCGCACCCGACGTTCCCGTGGTCACCTGGTGGCCAGACGACGCGCCGCCTTCGCCGGGCGCGGACCCGCTCGGCGCCGTGGCCCAGCGCCGAGTCACGGACGCAGCGGCGAACGACTTGCCCAAGGACATGCTGCTGACCCTGGCCAAGGCCTACCATCCAGGAGACACCGACCTCAGCTGGACCCGGTCCACTCCCTGGCGTTCCCTGCTCGCCGCCACCCTGGATCAGCCCTATCCCGATCTGCTCGGCGGCGAGGTACTGGCCGAGCCCGCCAACCCGACCGCGGACCTGATCGCGGCCTGGCTCGGGCTGCGGCTGGGCATCGAGGTGGAGCGCGGCGAGTCCGACGGTCCCGGGATCACCGAGGTCAGCTTCGACACGCCCGAGGGGAAGGTCACGATCTTCCGGCCGGACGGCAGGACGGCCACCCTGGTCTGGCCCGGCCGACCGGAACGCCGGGTGGCGCTGCACCGGCGCGACACCGCCGACCTGATCGCCGAGGAGCTGCGGCGGCTCGAGCCCGACGAGGTCTACGCCGAGACGCTCCGCGCGCTCGCCGGAGGGAGCCCCGGCCAGTGAGCGCCCGGCCCGGGCCGACCGCACGACGCGAACATCCGGGGAAGGCCCGGTGAGCGTGCCCGAGGTAATCGTGCACCGCGATCCTCAGCTCCTCGCCAAGGCCGTTGCCGCGCGCCTAGTCACCAGGCTGGTCGATTCGGTGGCCGCCCGGGGAACCGCGTCGGTCGTGCTGACCGGCGGCGGCATCGGCACCGCGGTGCTGACCGAGCTGGCCGCCGCCCCGGCCCGGGATGCCGTCGACTGGAGAAACCTGGACATCTGGTGGGGAGATGAACGGTTCGTGCCGACCGGAGACCCGGACCGGAACGAGACCGGCGCGCGCGTGGCCCTGCTCGACCACGTGGATGCCGATCCGGCCCGGGTGCACCCGATGCCAGGGCCGGACGGGCCTGACGGCGACGACCCGGAGGCGGCGGCGGCCAGGTACGCACTGTGGCTGGAGGCCGCGACCCAGCCCGAAGATCACGGCCCGGTTCCCGAATTCGACGTGCTGATGCTCGGCATCGGCCCCGAGGCGCATGTCGCGTCGCTGTTCCCTGGCATGCCTGCGCTTTACGACGATCGGCCGGTCGTCGCGGTCCGTGGATCACCCAAGCCGCCGCCGACCCGGCTGTCCCTCACCTTGCCGTCGATCCGGGCCGCGCGAGAGGTCTGGATCCTCGCCATGGGTACCGACAAGGCCAACGCGGTCGCGCTGGCCCTGTCCGACGCGGGCCCGGTCCAGGTTCCCGCCGCAGGCGCGCGGGGCAGGCAGCGGACGCTATTCCTGCTCGACAGCGACGCCGCGGCCAAAGTGCCGCCGCAGATCGGCCGCCAGGGCGCGCACTGATCGGCTCCCTGGCCGGCGGGTAAACGCCAGGCCGGCGGCCAGGCAGGCGGCCGGCACCGCGGCGAGCACGTACCGGTAACTGAATCCGGCGGTCATCGGCGGCAGGACGATCAGCAGCGCCCCGACCAGCCAGGGCAGCAGACCCAGGCCTCCCCAGCGCCGCCAGCGGGCTACCACGCCCGCCGCGCCGATGAGAACGATGATGCCCAGCAGCGTGCCGCGCAGGTAGATGTACCGCTGGTAGATCTGCAGCAGCCGCACCCACGGGGCGACGGCCCTAGTGAACCCGTATCCCTGGCCGGCGAAGTCTTTTTCCGCCATCTGGACCTGACGCGCCTGCTTGTCCCCGGCCCGGCAAATCGCACCGCAGTAGTTCCTGGGGAGGATGGCCGACATCTGAACGGGGGTCGCGTACCAGGGAATCTCCGAGTCCAGCTCCGAGCCGGTGACGAACCGGAAGGTCGGGCCGTTCCCGTTCGCGTTCTCGTAGTGGCCGCCCGGGTCCGGCTGGCGGTTCCAGCCGAAGGAGTGCAGGATGTCCTTGGTCACCACGCGCACGTAGTCCAGCGGCTGGCTTTCGATCGCATGCTCGGCGAACTGCCTGGTCTGGGCGTTCACCGTGGCCGTGAAGCGCCGCGCGGTGTTGTTCTTGAGCTTCGCGTACATCGGCGTCGGCTTGTCCTGGTAGGGCGGTAGCTCGCCGTCCGACCAGATGTACTGCCCCGCCGCCGGGCGGTACTGCGGCTTAGTCGAATCGCACAGGTAACGCAGGTCGGCGGGCAGGTTCAGCTTCGAGCACTCCGCGAACGTGCTGACCCGGCTGTACAGGAACGGGCCCGCGGACTCGGTGATGGTGTACTGGCCCCAGTAACTGTGGAACCAGAGCATGTACGCGCCGATCGGCACGATGCCGGTCACGGCCAGGGTGAGGAGGCGGCGCCAGCCTACCCTGCGCGCCAGCATGGCGATCAGGACCACGATGAGCAACGGTTCGCCGACGGACCGCACGATCGTCGCGTACCCGATGAGCAGCCCGGCGATCGCCATCGTCAGGACCGAGGGCCGGTCGCTCCAGCAGAGGATGACCACCGCGATGGTGACGAGAAAGATGAATAGCGGGTCGGCGGTGATCATGTGCTCGAGGTGCAGCTCGTAAGAGTCGAACAGCACCGGCAGCGCGGGCAGCGTCGCCCCCCACCAGGGCAGCCCGCGATGTCGCAGCAGCGCGTAGATAGCGACCCCGATGCTGACCCCCATCGCCGCCTGGAGCAGGCCAATCGCGTAGTCGCTGTGCAGCGGGAGCAGCAGGTCGAGGAGGAACGGGTAGCCGTTCGGCCGGATCTCGTCCGGGATGTGCGTCACCGCATCCTGGATGTAGTTATACGAGTCGTTGAACCAGAGGATCGGCGGATAGCCGATCACCACGATGACGCGCACCGCCACCGCGGCGAGCACCACGAGGCCGAACTGCCAGTTGCGTACCGCAGGCCGGGCCAGCCGGGCCAGCCGAGCCAGCAGCGGGCTCCGCTCCCCCGCAGGCGGCTGCTGACCGGGAACAATCCGCTCGCTACCGGTGGTCGCGTTCGTCAACGACCGCCTCCCGATTCCTTTAGCCTGCCGGACATTTCCGGCCCTGACGCTGATCCCGCAGGCTCCCAGGTGATCCAGCAGGCCGGCGTGCCTCTTCACGCGCCGGCTGACCCATAGTAGCCGTCGGCTAGCGCGGGCACGAGCGTTACCGGTTAATGACGCGTTCCGGCGTCTTGGCCGTCACTTATGGTCACCAGCGCTTCCCGCTGGCCAGCCGACAGGCCAGCAGGCAGATGAAGAGGGTCGAGAGGGCAGCGGCGACATCGGGCGACCCCGCCGACGCCGAGATCAAGATCCAGACGAACAGCACGGGCAGCAGGCGACCGAGTGGCCGCTCACGCCGGGCCTGGCGTGGTCCGGCCGTGAGCCGCGCCGGCTGGGGCTGGGCGGGCGGGGCACGGTGGTTCAGGTCCGCGCCGAGCAGGGGCTCGACCGGGAGATCGGCTGTCAGCTCCCGCAGTTCGGTCCAGGTCTTCGCTGCAAACGCGGCCGACATGCGCTCATCGAATTCGTCAAGCGTCAGCCGCCCATCCGTGTACGCGTCGCGCAGGACGTCGACGACGCTGTCCCGCTCGTTGTCGGACGCACGGATCGGTTGCTCGATCATCAGCGGACTCCCGGGAGCCTTCCTTGAGTTCTCTCGATCTTACCTAGTGCCAGCCGGACCCGAGGGCTCGCCCCGATCGCGATTCGCCGGCGCGTCGGCGAGGGGAAACCTTCGCCCGGCGCCTTCACTGTGGGGCCGCCACCAAAATGGTTACAAAAAGTGAGGGGTTTTGGGTCTCGCACCGCGACCCACGTCGCGTTACGCTGTTGGCGAATCTTTCATCTGGTCAATCTGGGTCAGATGTGACCTGGGAAGGGTTTTGGCGCGAGAGACAAAGTTTCTCACGCCAGGCACGCACTTAACGACGGGCATCCGCCGTCTCGGCTGCAACCGCGGCACGCCGAGAGCAGACGGGCCGTTCCTTCATTAGGAGGGATCCTTTTGAGCGTCAGCGAAGACCGTACAGTCCAGCCCAGTGCCACCACTGCACCCCCTTCACCGATTGCCGATCCTGCCCCGCTCGGGCTCGGCGCCTTCGCCCTCACCACCTTCCTGCTGTCAGCCGCGAACGCCGGCTGGATGACCAAGGCCACCGGTGCCGCCTTCCTCGGCTATGCCTTCGCGTACGGCGGGTTCGGCCAGCTGCTCGCGGGCATGTGGGAGTTCCGCAACAGGAACGTGTTCGGCGCGACCGCGTTCTCCACCTACGGCGCATTCTGGATCGGCCTCGGCCTGTGGGTAGTGCTGGTAGCCAACCCGGCGGTCGCGGCGGCCAAGACGCCGGCCGGGCTGGCGGCCACGAGCTTGTTGCTTACCCATGACAAGGGCTGGATCCTGCTCGCGTTCGCCATTTTCAACACCTACATGTTGATCTGGAGCCTCCAGATCAACACGGCCGTGTTCGCCGTCTTCCTCACCCTGGAACTCACCGAGATCATCCTGTTCATCGGAGCCTTCGCCAACAGCTCCGGGACGATCAAGTTCGGCGGGTACGTCGGCATCCTCACCGCGCTCGTCGCCTGGTATACCTCGGCGGCCGGCGTGGCCAACGGCATGGGCGGCAGGTTCTCTGTCCCCGTGGGCAAGCCGATCCTGGGCTGACCAGCCGCGCGCTGACCGCGCCTATCTGCCGGTTCCGGCGGCTCCCGCTGAGGGAGTCGCCGGGACCGGGTGTTTTTGTGCCCAGCCGCACCCCGCCGCTTCGCGCCGGATACGGTTTAGGCGGACAGAGCACCGGAGGGCGGGAGGGAGGAGCGGCGGGTGCAATCCCGGAACGGGATACACGAGGAGCTGTCGGCCCACGTGCAGAGCGTCAAGCGCAAGACGCGACCGTGGAAGTCGATTATCGCCCTGGTGCTCGCGATCGCCGCCGCGGTCGTCTCCCACCACGCGTCCCGCCACATCTCGCATTGGCCGACCTCCAGCCATGCGACCGACCAGGTCATTGCGAGCGGGACGGCGTTTCTATTCCTGGTCTTCGGGTCCATAGCCACCTACGGCCTGGCCGGGAAGGCCCGGGAGCTGTTCCTGCCAAGATTGGGCACCTCGCACGCCGCCGTTATCCGGTACGCCATCCTGGTCGTCGGCGCGTTCACCACGTTGGTGATTACCCTCGTACTGTTCGGCGTGCCCGTCTCGCAGCTGGTTCTGTCTGGCGCGCTGACCAGCGTGTTCATCGGCATCGCCGCGCAGCAGGCGCTCGGCAACGTGTTCGCCGGCATAGTGCTGCTCCTGGCCAGGCCGTTCCGCGTGGGCGAGGCGATCCGGCTCCGGGCCGGCGCGCTCGGCGGCACGCTCGACGGCATCGTGACCGACATCGGGATCACCTACGTCCGCTTCGACACCGGCGGTACCGTGATGTCCATCCCGAACTCGCAGGTACTCAACGCGATGGTGGGTCCCGTCCCGCCGGAAACCGACGGCGACGGCGCAGCTCCCGTGGTCGGTGAGGGCAAGTCGGGCACGCCAGGCGGCCCGGAGCAGCCGCAGCCCAATCCGCCGGGACCGGTCTGACTGGCGCGGCCCGTCCGCGGTGAGCGGGCAAAACGAAGGGCCGACGGCCGGCGAGCAGGTCGCTCGCCAGGCACGCCGGCCCTTCGTCACGCTAACCGGTGCGGAGGTCGCCTCTCGGCGAAAGGCGCGACGCGGCTCCAGCCGAACGGTATTCCGCGAAG
>JASHVM010000579.1:0-3495 GCA_030044595.1 Streptosporangiaceae bacterium | reverse complement strand
AGGCCATGCCGTACAGCGGCCCAGCAGCGCCGCCCACCGTGGAGATGAGAGTGTTGCCCGTCAAGACCAGGATCCTTCCGGGCGTCATCGGTGCGGCAGCTGTCGGGTCCTGGGTGTGGAGCGCGCCGACCACTGCCGTGAAGCCGTGGGCCAGGTTGATCCCGTGATCGGCGTCGCCGATCGCCGCGTCCAGCTGGGTCAGGCGGTCACGGTTGGCCTCGATGACCCTGGCGGCCGACTGGAGGCAGAGGTGGGGCCTGTGCTGGCGCTGCTGGACAGCACGAGGCCGAGCGCGAGCGCATCATCGCCCAGGCCCAGCGCGATGCCGGGCAGATCACCGCTGACGCGCGGGCTGAGGCGGCCGCCATTGCCGCCGACGCGGAGTGTCGTGCCGGGGCGGCTCGCGAACGGGCGGCCCGGCAGGTGGTGGCCGTGGCGCTGGATGAGACTGCTAGGGCTGTAGACAACGCGAGGCTACAAGCCGTCCGGGCGAGCGAGCTGGCCCGGCACCGCACGCCGGGCCTGGTGGACCGGGCCTATCAGGCCTTTGGTCCCTGCACGGGCATGCCGGGCGAGCGTATCGTGCGTTCATGACGGCAGACAGCGGATGCCGGCTGGCCGACAGGGCGGGTGGTCGCGGAACTCGGGGCGCTGCGTTGGACGGGAAAAGAGGTCCGCCAGTTCTCGGACGTTGGCCTCGCTGGCGTCCCACGGGGCTACGGGCATGCCGCAGCCTGCCGCGGAGTGAAGGGACGTGGATCCGATGAGCTTCATGCGCCGTCTCGCGACGCTGTTCCGGGCTAAGGCAAACACGGCGCTGGACCGCGCCGAGGATCCCCGCGAGATGCTTGACTACTCCTACGAGCGGCAACTGGAGCTGCTGCAGCAGGTGCGCCGCGGGGTGGCGGACGTGGCGACCAGCCGCAAGCGCGTCGAGCTTCAGATCGCCCAGTTGCAGCAGTCATCGGACAAGCTGCAGGGCCAGGCACGGCAGGCGCTCGCCGCCGGCCGCGATGATCTGGCCCGCGAGGCGCTGACCCGCCGGGCGGCTGTCACGTCACAGATCGGCGACCTGCAGGGCCAGGAGGCCTCACTGCAGGCGGAGGAGGATAAGCTCACCGTCGCCTCCCAGCGCCTGCAGGCGAAGGTGGACGCGTTCCGGACCCGCAAGGAGACCATCAAGGCGACCTATACTGCGGCCGAGGCCGAGACCCGCATCCGCGAGGTCGTCACCGGGATCTCCGAGGAGATGGGCGACGTCGGCCTGTCCATTCAGCGCGCGCAGGACAAGACCGAGCAGATGCAGGCGCGGGCCGGCGCGCTGGATGAGCTACTGGCCTCCGGCGCGCTGGATGACGCCAGTGTGCCCGGCGGGCGCGATGACCTGCAGTCTCAGCTGGATGCCCTCACCGCGGGCCACGACGTGGACGACGAGCTGGCCCGGATGAAAGCACAACTGCCGGCATCGGCTTCCCCGGCGGCCATCGAGGGCACCGAGACGGAACCAGCCAGTCAGCCCGCCCCGCCGGAGGTCTTATGCCCATGCCGGGCATCAGGATCGACGGTAGAGATGACCCGGTCCGGGGCGACCCGGCGGGCGATCTTGAACACCCCGGCCTCATCCTGTTCCAGGTCCTGCCCGGTCACTGTGGCCAGCAACTCCGCTGCCTGCCTCAGCGCCGCGTCCAGCTCCCGCCCATCTAGGGCACCGAGCAGCGCATAGGCGTCTTTGGCCAGCACATCGACCAGTTCCTCCCGGGCCGCCGAGTCGTCATAGTAACAAGCCGGCTTGCCCGCAGCCGCATAGTCATCATCGCGGGACAGTAGTCCCCGCAACTCCCCGGCCAGGTCGCTGCCGCACGCCTTC
The DNA here is from genome assembly GCA_030044595.1 of Streptosporangiaceae bacterium. GTDB lineage: Bacteria > Actinomycetota > Actinomycetes > Streptosporangiales > Streptosporangiaceae > Palsa-504. The sequence continues at coordinate 1,628 of JASHVM010000579.1, read as the reverse complement.
GGCAGCCCGCGGATCGCCAAGCGGACCAGCGTGACCGTGTCCATCGTGGCCACCGCGTCATACAACGGGGTGGAATCCAGCACCCGCCTCCGGCCCACCAGCCCGGCCGCTCTCGCGGCCTCCACGGTCACCTCGAAGATCCGGTCCGGCTTCGCGGACCGGGCCAGCCACGCCCGCATATCCACCAGCACCGTGTGCACGAACCCGGGTAATCGAAGTCCAGCCCCCCGGCCGCGTGCTTTCACCGCGCATCGAAGGCGAACCGGTCCGCCGCCTCCCGGTCGCTGCACCCCTCGATCCGCTGCAGCACCATTACCACCGCGACAATCATCGGCGGCACCGACGGCGGCCAGCATCGTCAAACAGGTCGGCGAACATCCCATCCGGGAACAGCTGGAAGCACTCCCGGTGCAAGATCCGTAAATCGAATCCGGCGCTACGCAGTACGCCGCCGTGCTGCCGCCAACCATGAGTTCCCGACCGCGGCGGTGCCCACCGACAGCGTGATGGTCAAGACGACGGCCCGGTCGTCCAGATGTAGTAGGCCTCGCCGTTAACCACCCGTTGTTGATGGTGTCGCCGTTGAGGTTCGGCAGGTACGGGCTCTCGGGTCTGAGCCACCAGCAGCGCCGCCACGATGGCAACCTGGCGCGCGTCTCGCCGTCCAATTGGCGATGACCCTGGCCAGGTCTCGTGCCTTGGCCGCGGTCAGGGCGCGCGGGCCGGCGAAGCTGTCGGCGAACTGCGTGCGGAGCCTGCCCGGGAACACGGTGAGCAGTTGCGGGATGGCGTATTCGTGCCCGCCGACGACCAGCGGCTCCTGGCCCTCAGCCGGCAGGCTCTGCTCGAGCGCGGCGACGGTATCGCAGTAGTGGCGGCGGGTGAGCTCGATGACACGGTCGTTGGTCCGGCAGGACTCCAGGTCGTACCAGCCGCCGAACCCGCTGCTGGGCACGCCCCCGGCTACCTCGTGGGCCAGCTGGTAGATCGCGGCGTGCGCGACGCGCTGAGCGTCGATCGACACCTGCAGGTCCGCCAGCGATCGAGCCAGTGGGTGTCGCGACCGTGCTGGCTATGAGCGGAGTTTTGGCAAGGCACAGGCCGGCAAGGCCATCAATGCCGGGCCATTCCCCGGTCCGATCGCGACCACCCCGGACGGCAGGACCGCCTACGTCATCAGCGGCGCTCAGGGCTATAGCGCGGCTGCTCCGGACAAGGTGACCCCGATCAGCACGCCGGTCATCACCACGACCATACCCAGGCCCGCGCGTGGCGCCGGGTCGGCCGACGCGGCTGCGGCTGGCGCGGCGGCCCTGCCCGGCCTCACCATGGCCTGCTCCTTGCTGCCTGACGCCGTGCCACGCGTATGTCCGTGCGTTAGTCGGGTTTGCCGAAGCCGGTGATGGCCAGGGCGACGAATATCAGGGCGAAGGCGCAGGTGATGCCGACGCACGCGGCGTTGGACAGCGTGTGGCCGAACAAAGTGACGGTGCTGGAGAATTTCGCCGCGGCCGTCGGCGGCATGTGCTGGGCGGCGAAGACGACCGAGCGCAGCGGGGCGACCGCGTAGGTGAGCGGGTTGAGCCGGGTCAGGACGGTCAGCCAGCCGGGCAGGCCGTTGAGGGGGA
>JASHVM010000578.1:0-2691 GCA_030044595.1 Streptosporangiaceae bacterium | reverse complement strand
CGCTCGGTTCGCTAAGCCTCTGGAGCAAGAGTCGCGCAGCGTGACGATTGCTGATCTCAGCCATCGCGCGACATCGGCTGGTGAGCCCTGGCCGAGGATCGGCCTGTTGAAACACGGTACCGTCCGGGTCATGGCCACCAAAGCCGAGCGGCGCGCCGCGCGCGAACGCGTCAGCGCCTACCACGAATCACAGCTGGCCGGACTCCTAGGCCACGTCGGGGCAGAGATCGATCGCTACCGCGCCGGCGAGATCGACCCCTATGCCGCGGATGAGACAATCCATCACTACCACCGTGCCGCCGCAGAACTCTGGAAGTTCTGCTTCGCCCGAGGTGGCGGCGCTCACGCCGAGTTCATCGCCGACCTCCTCGACCGCATGACCGCCGACGCAGAGACCATCGACTGGTGGGAGCGGGGCGCACCGCGACGACACCCATGACCCAACCGCGCGGCATTCACCGTGGGAGGTGCCGGGTCTGTCACGGACCGTGGCCACGCCTCAAGCCAGTTGAGCGCGCGAACCGCCGTTAGGCGCGGCTTTGTAGATGCGACCAAGGCGGATGATCGGAGCACAGATGCGGACGTTCTGTTCGCGTCCGGGGCAGTCGCCAATTGGCCCTTAACCGTGGCTGGGAAGGTTGCACCGTCGCCGTGCGGCTACGGCTGCGTGAGCGAGCGAGCGAGCGTGGAGGCCTCTATGCCCGCCGCCGCCCGGTGCAGCGCAGTGACGCCGCCCGCTCGTCACGCTGCGTCGTTGCCTCATGAGCTGTGTGACGCACGTGAACCGCCTAACTGAGACTTTCGGGTAGACGGTGCGGCCGGGCCGGGATGGCAGTGAGTCCGGGGCGTAGCGTTGAGAGGTCCTGGTGGGCTGGCTCTTGAACCGCCTGCCGGCTGGTTGTGCCTGGCTTTTTAACGACGTGCCGGCCTGCCGGGGCCTTGCCGTGGCGTGGCTCAAAAGAGGCGCGAGCGCGTCAGGTTCTGGAGTTAGGCGTGCCCGCCACGGTCTGCCCGCGGTAACGGAGAGGGGTATTCCATGGCGGCAGTGATGATCGGGGTCGATCCGCATAAGGCCTCGCATACGGCGGTGGTGATCAGCGCGGCGGAGGAGCCGCTGGGTGAGCTGCGGGTTCGTGCCTGCGATGCTCAGGCGGAGCGGCTGCTGGCATGGGCGTCGGCGTGGCCGCAGCGGACCTGGGCGGTCGAGGGCGCTGGCGGTATGGGCCACCTGCTGGCCCAGCAGCTCGTGTCAGCGGGTGAGCGGGTGCTGGATGTCCAGCCCAAGCTCGCCGCGCGGGTCCGGCTGCTGGCCGCCGGGGATGTGAACAAGAACGATCCCAACGATGCCCGGTCGGTGGCCGTCGCGGCGCTGCGGTCGCCCGGCGTCCGGGACGTTACGCCGGACGATCACGCGGCGGTGCTGAAGATCTGGTCCAAGCGCCACAAGGATCTGGGCCGGACCCGTACCCAGGTGGTCTGCCGGCTGCACGCGGTGCTGTGCGAGCTGGTCCCCGGCGGGGTCGGCAAGGCGATCACCGCAGGCCAGGCCGCGCGGATCCTGGGATCGATGACGCCGCCGGACGCGGTTGCGGCCGCCCGGTGCGAGCTCGCCGCGGTCTTCCTGGAGGACCTGCGCGGCATCGACGCCCGGATCCGCGAGACCCGCAAGAAGCTCGCCACTGCCGTCCAGGCGGCCGGGACCAGCCTGACCGGGCTGTTCGGGGTCGGCCCCGTCGTCGCGGCCGCCGTCATCGGCGACGTCCGCGACGTGTCCCGGTTCCCCGGCCGGGACCACTTCGCCGCCTACAACGGCACCGCGCCGATCGAGGTCTCCTCCGGCGGCCGGAAGGTCCACCGGCTGTCCCGGCGCGGGAACCGCCGGCTCAACCACGCCATCCACATGGCCGCGGTCACCCAGATCCGCCACCGGCACAGCCAGGGCCGCGCCTACTACGACAAGAAGCTGGCCGAGGGCAAGACCCCGAAAGAGGCCCTGCGCGCGCTAAAACGGCAGGTCAGCGACGCCATCTTCGCCTGCCTGCAAGCCGACGCCCGGCGCGCCGGGACCCGCGCGGAAGGCCCGGGAGGGCAACAGGGGAACGACTCTGCAGCCAGCGCGGCCGGCTCACACCCCAGGCACCGGCTCTTCGGACAAGCCACTCCCGGACCCGGCAACCACCCTACTGCCCCGGGCAGGGATCGGCATTCCCCGATCGCTGCCATCCCGCCGCCGGCGACGCCGCAGGTCCAGGTGGAGCGCCCGCAGCGAAGCGAGGACGAACGACCTGGAGGTGCGGCAAGACGACGGCCACACTCGGCCGCGAGGAAGGCCCGCGGGCAAGGATCGCAGGTAAAACCACAGCGCCCGAAGGGCACCTCACACGCCACGAAAAGGACCGACGGAACCTCTTGACACAAAGAGGCTTTCGCTATGCGCGCGCTGCCTGCGCGTAGCGACTGCGATATCCCCGCGCAGATCTGTCTAATCTGCGCCGCGCGGTCCCCGTAGCTTGCCGGTTGCAGGTTATGGGGCTTTTGGCGTGGGCCGTGACCGTGACTGCCGGTGGTTTGGCGGTCGATCGGACGCACGGAACGAGCACGACCGCGGGGTTAGGGGCGCAGGAGCGTCTTGATGGCTCGGCGCTCGTCCATGGCCCTGTATCCCTCCGCTGCCTGTTCCAGGGGCAGCTC
>JASHVM010000577.1:0-3704 GCA_030044595.1 Streptosporangiaceae bacterium | reverse complement strand
CGAAGCGACGCACCGCGCAGGCCAGCGGCTGACCGGCGTCCACTGCCGCCAACCGCGCCCGGGCAGCCAGCGCCGACACCCGCGGTCGCGGACGACGAATACCCGGCCGTGTCCGCTTCCGCCGCGTCGGCGACGGCGCCGGCTGGCCCGGCCGTGCCTTCCGCGGACGCGGGACCCGCCGGCGAGCAGGTGGGACGCCAGGGCCGGAAGACGGCGCGCGGCCGACGGTCCTCGGTCCCATCCTGGGACGAGATCATGTTCGGCAGCTCGCGGCAGCGCGACTGACCTGGGCAGACCCGCCTGACGGCGATCCGGGTGCGGCCATGGTCGGCCGCTGCCGTGGCGTGGCGCCCGGCGGCGGATCATCGAAGAGAGGGCACTCGCCAAGGCTCGGGCATTCACAGCGGGCGGCGGATTCGAGCCAACTGCGGACGATTTCAGTGCGCTCGATAAGGGCCACGATCTCGGGAAGCTTTCGCTCGGCCACCTCGCGGAGCTTGTCGATCGCCGACCTGTCGTCCGGTGATGCGGACAGCAGCGCCTTGATCTCATCGAGCGTCAGGCCTGCCCGCTGCGCTGTGTCGATCACCGCCAGCGTCCGCACCGTGGCCGCGTCATACCTGCGCTGTCCGCTGACCCGTACCGGCGCCGGCAGCAGGCCGATCTGCTCGTAGTAGCGGATGGAGGACGGGCGCTTGCCCGCCAGCTTGGCTAGCTCGCCGATGGCCAGCAACCGAGGGCCACCGGGCCTGGAACCTGGATTTGACATCAAGCCGACTTTAACCCCGACGATGGTCCCTGCTCCCGCATGTCACCTCAAGGAGGAGGACGACCATGACTACGCGGATCGCCGCCGAAGATAACGGCGGCACGGTTCCGGCGACCTGCGCCTTGACGCCGGCAGGCCTGGCCGCGCAGCGTGATCGCTGGGAGCGGCTGGCCGACCGCGCGATGACCGAACGCGCCAAGACCGCCGACGGACTCCGCCTTGCCTTCCGGCCCGAGCCCGGCGTCGAGGAAGAACTGCGCGCGCTGGCCGCCGTTGAGGACGAGTGCTGTCCGTGGGCCTCCTGGACGGTGCGGGCGAACGCCGGGCAGGTGGTGCTCGACGTCCGCTCGACCGGGGCAGGAATCGAGGTCTTGCACGGCATGTTCACCCCGCGGCCGAGGGCCTGACCGCGGCCTCCAGCCTGACAGCGAACTGTGCGCAGCGCTGACAGCCGGTTGTGCGCGTTCTGACAGCGGCATGGGTCATGATGGATGACATGCGATATGACGCGACGACCGCGAACGCGATCGAGGCCGCCGGGCTGGTCAAGCGGTTCGGCAAGACCACGGCGCTGGGCGGCGTGGACCTGGTCGCCAGGCAGGCCAGCGTGCTCGGGGTCCTCGGACCCAACGGGGCCGGCAAGACGACCGCGGTCCGGATCCTGGCCACCCTGCTGCAACCCGACGGCGGGCAGGCATCGGTCTGCGGTTACGACGTGGTGCGCGACGCTCACCAGGTCCGGCAGTTGATCGGCCTCACCGGCCAGTACGCGTCCGTGGACGAGGGGCTGTCCGGAACGAACAACCTCATCATGATCGGGCGCCTGCTCGGCGTCCCGCGCGCCGCCTCCCGGGCGCGCGCCGCTGAGCTGCTCGCCCGCTTCGAGCTGTCCGACGCCGCCGGCCGGCCGGTGAAGACGTACTCGGGCGGGATGCGGCGCCGGCTGGACCTGGCGGCCAGCCTGGTCGGCCGGCCCAGGGTGCTGTACCTGGACGAGCCGACCACCGGGCTTGACCCGCGCAGCCGGACCGACGTGTGGGGGATGATCCGCGGGCTGGTCGCGGACGGGGTCACGGTGCTGCTCACCACGCAGTACCTGGACGAGGCCGACCAGCTGGCGCACGACATCGTGGTCATCGACCGGGGCAAGGTCATCGCGACCGGAACCCCCGACGAGCTGAAGGCGAAGACCGGGGGCCAGGTGCTGCAGCTCTCGCCCGCGGACCCGGACCGGCTGGCCGAGTCCGCCGCGCTGCTGGGCCAACTGGTCAGGGCCGACGTGGTGACCGACGCCGAGGCGAGCGTGGCGTCCGCGTCCGTCGCCGACGCCGCGCTGCTGCCGTATATCGTCCGCGAGCTCGATGACAGGGGCATCGAGCTCGCGGAGTTCACGCTCCGCAAGGCCAGCCTGGACGAGGTCTTCTTCACCCTCACCGGTCACCGTGCGGACGACGAGGACTATACGGGCGAACCCCAAGAGGAGAGCGACCGATGACCGCGATCACGATGCCTGCGACTTCAGGGCCGGGCGAAGGGTCCGGGCCGGCGCTATCCCGCAGGATCGGCCCGCTGGACGGGCTGCGGAACACGTTCACGCTGACCTGGCGCAGCGTCCTGAAGATCAGGACCAACATGGAGGACGTGATCGGCCTCAGCCTCCAGCCGATCATGTTCCTGCTGCTGTTCACCTACGTGTTCGGCGGGGCCATCGCGCACGGCAGCACGCACGCGTACTTGCAGTACGAGCTGCCCGGTTTGCTGGTGATGACCGTGGTCTTCGCCACGCTGGGGACCGGGCTCATGCTCAACCAGGACATCTCCAGCGGGGTGTTCGACCGGTTCCGTAGCCTGCCGATCGCCCGCTGGGCACCACTCGGCGGCGCCGTCCTCGGCGACATGGTGCGCTACGCGATCTCGGTCGCGGTCACCATCGGTTTCGGGATGATCCTCGGGTTCCGGGTGACAACCAACGCGGCTTCCGCCGCGGCCGGATGCCTGCTGCTGCTCACCTTCGCGTTGGCCATGTGCTGGCTATCCGCCCTCATCGGCATGGTGATGAAGACGCCGCAGGGAGTCCAGACCTTCGGGTTCCTCGCGTTCTTCCCGCTGGTGTTCGGCAGCAACCTCCTCGTGCCGACCGAGACCATGCCCGGCTGGCTGCAGGCCTTCGTCAAGGTCAACCCGATGACCAGCCTGACGGACGCCGAACGCGGCCTGTTCACCGGCGGCCCGACCGCCATCCCGGTGGTCCATTCCCTGCTGTGGGCACTGGGCATCTTCATCGTCTTCGCCCCGCTTGCGGTCCGCGTCTACCGCCGCAAGACGTAGCCGCGCCCGGCCCAAGGGCCGAGGGCGCCGTCGACGGACCGGCGGTAACCCGGCGTCGACCGGTTCAGCGACCGCGCCGGACGCCAGGGCCACCGCGGCGTCGCGGCTAAGGGCGCGACCAGGATCGTAAGCAGGGGTGGCCAGGCGGTTCGCCCGGCCAGATCTGTTCGGCCAGCCAGCCTGACGGCGCGACACGCCCGGCGTCGAGAGCGAGCAGAATCAGCAGGACGCGCCGCTGGCGTCCGCCGACGTGCGCGGCATACCCCGGCCTCGTGCCGCACTTGAAGCGGGCCGAGCAGCCCGACACGCAGCGCGTCCGGCATCCGCGCTCACCGGTCGTCCGTATCTGTGCCCGGACTCACGCCCTTCCCCGTTCCCAGACGTTCCCCCGGATCATTCAACGCGTCGCATCACCTTACGCTTCCTAACAGGTTCTAATATCAACCGTCGGCAGGAGAGAGGCGAGGGTGACTTCAGGCCAGGACCGGATTCGCCGCGGCAGGCCGCGGCCGCCGCCGTCCCGATTCGCGGCGGCTGGTGCCGTCCTGGCCACGATCCTGGTCCTGGCGGGCTGCGGCGCCAACGCTGGCTACGGGGCGCCGGTCGC
>JASHVM010000576.1:0-3127 GCA_030044595.1 Streptosporangiaceae bacterium | reverse complement strand
GTGGAAGCCATCGCGCAGGAAACAACGGCGGGCGGCGGCCAGTATCTGCTCGCGGCGGGCGTCCCGGTGCTGCTGGCTGACCTTCGGCATGCCGTCATTATATAAAACGAACGTTCGTCTTGACAAGCGCAGGGGTCTGTGGCACGCTGGGTGGATAAATAAGAGAACGATCATTCTTTATTCGGAGGTCCGGCCATGGCGAACCCGCTGGCGGCCCGCCCGCATTCGGAGGTTCGGTCATGAGGAACCCGCTGGCGGCCCATCCGCCCTGGCGTCAGCTGACGATCATCGCGATCGTGCTCCCGTTGATGATTGTGCTGGCCGTGCTGGCCTTCGCCTGGCCCGCGGCGCGCGTCGCCCCGCGCCATCTTCCGGTCGGGATCGTGGACACGGGCCCGGGCAGCCAGCAGGTGCTGGCGGGCCTGACCCGGAGTGACCCGGGCGGCTTCGACGTGCACTTGTACGCGAACGAGGCGTCGGCGCGCGCGGCGATCGAGGGCCGGGAGGTGTACGGGGCGTTCGCGCTCGGCGCCGATGGCATCACCGTCCTGGAGGCCAGCGCGGCCAGCCCGTCCGTCGCGCAACTGCTCGGCGCCGTCGGCCAGCAGCTGGCGCAGCACGCCCCGGCGAGCGGGCCGTCGCAGCAAACGGTCCGGGTCCGGGACATCGACGTGGTTCCCCTATCGGCTAGTGACCCTCGCGGGCTCGTGTTGCCTGCCGCGCTGCTGCCATTGACGATCTGCGGGGTCATCATGGCGTCGGTCGTCGGCCTGGTGCTGGGGTTCCGGCCCGCCTGGCGCCAGATCATGGCCCTGATCGTGGTCTCCGCCACCGCCGGCCTCGGCGCCTACCTGATCGCTCAGGGCTTCCTCGGCGCGCTGCCGCACGATGCCGTGGCCACCTGGGCGGCGCTGTCCCTCATCGTGCTGGCCATCGGGGCCACGACGGCTGGCCTGATCGCCCTCGTCGGCGCGGCCGGGCTCGGGCTCGGCATCCTGCTGATGATCTTCATGGGCAACCCGTTCTCGGGGGTGACCTCCGCGCCGGAGCTTCTGCCCGCGCCGGTCGGCACCATCGGGCAGTGGCTGCCGCCCGGCGCGGGCGCCAACCTGCTGCGCAGCACGGCCTACTTCAACGGCCACGGCGCCTCCGGTCACCTCATCGTGCTGATCGTGTGGATTGTGCTGGGCCTGACGGCCATCGCCGTCGGCCACCACGCTCCGGTGCGGTTCGCCGCCCGCCGGGCCTGGAAGCCAGCAGCGGCGGTCCCCGCGCCCTCGGAAGGCTTCTCAGCAGGTCAACGGGCGGCCGAGGTCGAGACCGATGCGGCTGCGGGGGACCGGGCCTACTCATAGGAAGTTGTTCGGCCAGATCATCGTGCGCCACATGTGGGCGACCGGAGAACCGTCGAAGCCGAGTCCTTCGGCCGGCTGCCGGAAGTTCCGCCCCACCACGTCCTCGAACTCGCCGAAGTCCACTACCACGTCGGGATCGAAGGAGTAGATGTCGTTGATGGTGATCAGGCGTGACGTCATGTACCAGCGATGCCGGCGGGCCGCCTCGTGCTCCCGGCGGATGTAGTCAGGCGGCTGGTAGTCAGCGCCGAAATAGCCGATGTAGGCCTCCGGATACCGGTAGCCCACCGACTCGTCCGCGAAGTAACGCAGGGCCTCGTGCTTCTCGATGGCCCACGCGACTTCCTCCTCGACGTACGGGGCGACCATCTGCGCGCCCCAGTAGCCGTGGTCGGCGGACAGCAGCCCGGCGATGGCGATGTCGTGCAGCAGGCAGGCCATGATGACCTTCTCCTCCAGCCCGTTCTCCCGGGCCACCCGGGCGCTCTGCAGCAGGTGCGTGCGGGGCCTCGGGCCGAAGCGCAGCAGGTAGAAGTCCTTGAGCGTGGGACGCTCGGGCATCTTGGGCAGGGCGGGATTGTCGCCCATCATGAAGACCGTGTCGGGGCGACGCCCCTCGGCCAGGAGCGCATTCCGGTAGGCGCTCGCCGGGGTGCCCATGGTGGCCGCGGCCGGGGGCACGATGATGCGGCGCCGGCGGTCAACGGCGTCGTCCAGCGGTTCGCGGATCCAGCTCGCCAGGCCTGCGTCCCGCAGGGAAGCGGGCAGCTCGTGGGGCGGCACCCCGCGGGAGGGCCGGGTTTCGACGGACTCAGACATGCCATCACGTCCTTTCGGTGCCTGGCGTGGCGAGCTGTGCTGGACCTACCCTGGATGAGGTCCGGCTAGGCCTAGAAAGGCAGGCAGCCGATGGCGCTCAAGATCATGCCCCACGGCCGGCTACAGGAGTGGGTCGCCGAGGAGAACGGTTACTTCGCCGCCGAGGGACTCGACTACACCTTCGTGGTCACCGGCGACTACGGCGTTCATTCTCCGCGGCGGGACGACGCCGGGGAGATCAGGACCGGCGCGTTCGAGACGTTCGGGGCGGGCCGCGACGGTGCCGACGTGAGCTGCGCCTGCCACTGGGCCGTGAGCGCCGCGGCGAGCGAACAAGCCGGGCGGCTCATCACGACGGCGTACTCCGTGACCCCGTGCGCCGTCGTCGTCCCGCCCGAGTCGCCCATCCGTCGGCCCGAGGACCTGGCCGGCGTCCCGATCGGCGTCGGCTACCACTCGGGGAGCCATTTCGCGACGCTGCAGGCCCTTGAGGCGGTCCTGCCGGCCGACCAGGTGCAGCTCACCTTCCAGGGCGCGCCGAACGAGCGCCTCGATGCCCTGCTCGGACGGCGGGTCCAGGCCGCGACCACCTGGGGCGTGCCGCTCTATATCGCCGAGGCCTTCGGGTTCAGGAAGGTCCTTGACACCACGTTCATGATCGGGTTCCTGGTCACCGGGGACGACGCCACCAAGGCCGACATCGACAAGTACCTGGCCGCCCTGCGCCGGGCCCAGATGGAGCTTGACCTTCACCTCGAGCGCTACCGGCACTACCACCGCAGGGCCGTGCCGGAGAAGTACCGGGACCAGGTCGACGTCCGCGCCTTCGGCATGGGCGAGCGCATCGTCTTCCTCCCGTACACGAAGGAGGTCTTCGCCGCCACCCAGCAGTGGACGCAGGCCCATGAGATCTTCCCGCAGCTATCCGCGTCCGCGGTCGGCTACGACGAGGC
>JASHVM010000575.1:0-3019 GCA_030044595.1 Streptosporangiaceae bacterium | reverse complement strand
GTCGAGCGCAAGGACCAGTTCGCCGCCACCCTCGGCCAGTTCGTGCAGGAGAACTTCCTCAACGCCGAGGTTCTGGCCGAACGGATCCGTTCTGCTCGCATCGTCCCCCGCCTGGCCGCCTGGCTGTCCGAGCCGGCCAACGCCGCCCGGTTCGCGGGTCATGCCGCCGACCTGGTGGTCACCGTGGCCGAGGCGCTGCGCGACGAGGATGTCCAGCATGTGATCACCGCGGAACTGACCCGGGCCGTCGATGGCGTCGAGGTGGCGCCGCTGGCCGGGCGGGCCCTGCGGGCCATCATCGCGGAAGGGGAACACGCTGAGCTGTTCAACGCGGCGGTGTCCGCCGCCGATCGCTACCTCGCCGAGCATCACGATGAGCTTCGTGACCGGTTCGAGGTCGAGGCCCCCAGGTGGGTGCCCGACATGGTCTACCGGCGGGTCTTCGACCGCCTGTACACCCGCCTACGGGAGCGGCTGGTGGCCATGGCCGACGATCCCAGCGACGAAACCCGGCAGCAGTTCGAGGCGTGGATCATCGGGCTCCCCGACCGGCTCGAGACCTCCCCGGAGCTGCGTGAGCGCGGGGAGCGCCTCAAGCACGACGTCCTGGGCAGCGCCGGGCTGCGGGACTGGTCCTCCTCGCTGTGGCAGAAGGCCAAGGAGACCCTGCGGAACCAGGCGGCCGACCCGGACTCCGAACTGCGCCGCCGGCTGGCCGAGGCGCTGGCGGCGACCGGCGAGCGCCTCGGGTCAGACCCCGGCCTGGCTGACGGCCTGGAGCGCATGGTCGAGTCGGGCGCGCGGGCCCTGGCCGACCAGTTTCACGACGAGCTCGCCGGCCTGGTCACGGGGACCATCGAGCGGTGGGACGCCGCCGAGACCTCCGGCCAGCTGGAACTGCTCCTCGGCCGCGACCTGCAGTTCATCCGCATCAACGGCACGGTTGTCGGCGCCGGCGTCGGCCTGGTCCTGCACGCCATCGTCCTGGCCCTGGCGTTATCTACCCGCAGGATCGCCTGACGCCCGCGCGGCGTGCCGCGGCCGCGACAACGGCGGCCAGCGCTGGTACGGCGCCGCAGATCGCCATGCCGGCCCGGGCGCCGAACTGGCTCGTGAGTGCGCCGATGACCGGGGCGCCGATGGGCGTGCCGCCGATGAAGACCAGCATGTACAGTCCCATCACCCGGCCACGCAGGTCCGGATCGACGGCGAGCTGAACGGATGCGTTCGCCATGGCCTGGAACGCCAGGTTGACGAGGCCCATGCCGCCCAGCAACAGGAGGAACAGGGGCACGTCCGGCGCCATCGCCGCGCCCACCTGGAGGAGCCCGAACGCGGCCGCCGATGCTACCAGAACGCGCGGCCCGGGACGGGAGCAGGCCCCGGCCAGCAACGCACCGGCTGCCGACCCGATCGCGAGGACGACGTTGAACAGGCCGTACATGCCGGCATGGCCATGAAACGTCGACTTGGCCATCGCGGTCAGCACGATCGGGAAGTTGAGGCCGAACGTCCCGAGCATCCCGACGAGGAAAATCGTCCGGATGAGGTCCGGGCGCCGGACCACGTACTGTGCCGCCGCCCGCGTCATCCCGGGCTTTCGGGGAGCCGCCGGACCGGGGGCAAGGTCGGCCAGCCGGAGCAGGCCGATCGTCGGGCCGATGTAGCAGGCGGCGCTGACCGCGAACACCCATCCCGTGCCCACGCTCACGATGAGCAGGCTCGCCACGGCGGGCCCGATCAGCCGGGTCGCCTGGAACACCGCGGCGGTCAGGGCTATCGCCGCGCGGAGCCGGCCGCCCGACGCGACCTCGGCCACGAACGCCTGCCTGGCCGGCGCGTCGAACGCGAAGATCAGCCCGCTCAGGAGCGCGAACGCGTACACGTCAGCCGGACGTGCCGCACCGGCGATCGTCACGGCGGCCAGCGCCGCGGTGGCCGCGGCATTCAGCGTTTGCGTGGTCAGCAGGATGCGTCGCTTGGGCAGCCGGTCGGCCACCGCCCCGGTGTGCAGGCCGAGGACCAGCATCGGCAGGAACTGCAGCGCCATCGTCACGCCGACGGCGACCGAACTGCGCGTCAAATCGAATATCAGCCAGTCCTGAGCAATGCTCTGCATCCACGTGCCGATATTGGCCAGGCTCTGGCCGCCGAGGTAAATCCGGTAGCTGCGCGAAGCGAGGGCCGCGAAGGCGCCTCTCGGTTGCCGAATTACCTCGGCGGTGGTCACGGGATGGCCTTCCTGTCGCTGGCTGTCCCTGGACATTCTCGGCCATTTATAGTTCATATTGAACCGCAATTACTTATCTAACAGTTATTATGAAGTTTTATGACTAGGTATGACCCGCAGCTTCTCGCGACCTTTCTCGCCGTCGAGCAGACCGGCAGCTTCACCCGGGCCGCGGCCCGGCTCGGTATCCAGCAACCAACCGTCAGCCAGCACATACGTCGGCTGGAGGAGCAAACAGGCCGGACGCTCGTGCTGCGGGACACGCACTCCGTGTCGCTGACCGCCGACGGCGAGGCGATGACCGGTTTCGCGCGCAACATCCTCGCCGCCTGCGAGCAGGCGGCAGCCTATTTCAGCGGATCCCGGCCGCGCGGGCGGCTCCGCATCGGCATCTCAGACGATCTCGCTCTCACCCGGCTGCCCCAGATCCTGCGCGACTTCCGTCGCGACAACCCGCTTGTCGACTTCGATCTCACGGTCGACCAGAGCGGCCTGCTGCATCAGCGCCTGGAGAGCGACAAACTCGACGTATTCATCGGCAAGCGCCCCAGCGGCGAGCAGCGCGGTCAGCTGGTCAAGCGGGACCGCCTCGTATGGGTGGGCACGCCAACGACGAAACTCGACCTGGCCAGGCCCTTGCCGCTCGTCGTCTACCCGGCGCCCAGCATTTCACGCACCGAGATCCGCCGCGCCCTGAACCGCGCTCGGCTGCCGTTCCGGAGCGCCTGCATCTGCCGCGGCGTCAATGGCCTGATCGCGGCCGTGGCCGCGGGCATCGGTATCTCGGCT
>JASHVM010000061.1:0-5620 GCA_030044595.1 Streptosporangiaceae bacterium | reverse complement strand
ACCGTGCTGGTGGCCCTGCGCCGGGAAGACGCGCCCTGGTTCCGCTGGCCCTCGCCTTCGGGCCGCGCGCCGGCCACCGTGGGGCGGACGGTGGGCGACCTGATGGGGGCGCGCGGCTGGCCGGGCGCCGCCGCCTGGGCTCGGCAGGCCAACCGGATCGCGCCGACCATCGTCGGCGGCTCCAAGAAGCACGGCGGTGGCGACCTCGGCCCGACCCGGGCCAAGCAGGCCTGGGCGGACCTGGGCGTCGACGGCCTCGGCATCGCCGACACGGCCCCGGACCAGGACGCGGACCCGGCCCTGCGGCCCAGGCTGACCTGCGACATGGTGACCAGGCTGCAGGGCTGGCGGGACGAGTGGGGCTGGCAGTTCAGCGGGCGCAAGACCGCGCGGTACCGGCAGATCGGCAACGCGTTCCCGCCCCCGGTCGCGGAGGCGGTCGGGACGGCCATCCGCCGGGCCCTGGAGCATACGGGACCGCCGGTCGCTTCGTTCGGTGCGGCGCCGGTCCACGATCGCGTGTTCCGCGTGCTGCGCGCCCGCGACGACTTCCTGACCACCAGGCAGATAGCCGATCTGGTGGCGGTTCCGGAGCTGGGGCCCGCGGCGGTGCTCGGGCACCTGCACCGCCTCAGCCAGGATTTCGAACTGGAGATGGCCGATTCGGCGGACGGGCCGGCCTACCGGCTGGGCTGCTTCCGGGCCTTCCTCGGCCAGCGTGACCACGCCCGCTACCAGCGTTTCGCCGCCCGCCGGGCCACGGTCAGCTGACACCGCGACAGGCACATTCGCAGTATTGCAGTAAATACTGCATTACTGCAATACTTGGCATTATGGACCTAACCTGCCAGCCAGCTACCGCTGCGGCGCGGACACTGCGATAATGCCTTGATGACAGGGCTGAGCATCGCCCTGGCGAACCTAAAGCCGGGCACGGGCAAGACCACATCCGCGGTGTGGCTGGCCCATGTCTTCGCGGCGGCTGGCAACAGCGTGCTGCTGGTGGACGCGGATCCATCCGGCAGCGCCCTGGAATGGTCCGACCTGGCGGCCATGGACCCGCGGCTGGCGCCGCAAGAGGCCTTCCCGTTCCGGATCGTGGCGCTGCCCTCCCGCGAGCTACACCGCCGGCTGCCGGAGATCGCCCGGAACGATGACGTGGTGATCATCGACACGCCGCAGCTCGAGGATCACGCCAGCATCGCCCGGTCGGCGCTGCGGTACGCCGACGAGATCCTGATCCCCTGCGCGCCGAACCCCATCGAGATCAACCGCACCACGCCGGTGCGGGACGAGATCGCCGAGGTGGGCGAGATCCGCGACCGGCCCGCCCGCTCATCGGTGCTGCTGAACCGATGCATCGCGCGAGCGCACTCGGTGGGCGACGCCCGCGAGGCACTCGTCGACCTCGGCTACGACGTGCTCAGGACCGCCGTGCCGCGGCTCGAGGTGTACGCGCAGAGCTTTGGCATGCCGATCAGGCAGGCGGGCTGTGACGTGTGGAGCAAGGTGGCGCAGGAACTCATCGAGCGGTGCGCGCCCCGCTGCGAGGTCCGGGCGTGACCGTGCCTCCCCGGCCATGACCACGCGGTGTTGGCGGGCGCGGCCATGACCGCGCGGTGTTGGCGGGGCGTGGCCATGGCCACGCGGTGTCGGCGGGCGCGGCCATGACCACGCAGCGAGAGCGGGAACTGCGCAAGGCGCAGATGGCGGCCGCGGCGGCCAGGCGCACCGAGCCCGACGCGCGCCCGGCGGGCCGGACCGCGATCCGGTCCAAGCCGGTCAGGATCACCCTTGACCTGACTCCCGAGCTCTACCGGCAGCTGACCGCGTGGGCCGACTCGGCCGCGGCAACTCTCGGCGTGCCGCGGGTCTCGCTGGCGGACGCGATGCGGGCGATGATCCAGGTCACGGCCGATCATCCCGACCATGTCCTGGACCGGCTGCGCCGCGACCGGGAGGCGTGAGAGCCGGCCTACGAAGAGGGCTGGACGAGGACGACGAAGGCCAGGGTGGCACCGTCCAGCACGAGGGTCGGACCCCCGGGAACCGGGTTGAGCGAGAAGGAGACGCGAGTGCCCGCGGTCATCGCCGTCAGGATGCCCTGCTGCACGTTTGCTACCTGGCTTCCGGGCTCCAGCTGGTAACCAGGCGAGGCAGCAGTCGTGGCGGTACTCGATGGCAGATACACCACGGCACCGGGCGGCGGTCCGGCGCCGGGTGCGTGCACCACCCCGCGAGGGGAGATTCCGCCGGAAACGGCAGGCTGGGCCGCGGCGGCCGCGGAGGGCAGGCCGGGTCCCACCACGAGTGATCCGGCGTGCCCGGGAGACAGCACGAGCTGGCCCGCCACGGGGTGAACGACCGGCCAGGCGATTGGACTGGTGGCCCCCGCTACCGCGTCCTGGCTGGCGGCAACGACCCACACGGTCGGGTCAGTTCCGATCTGCAGGCTCACTGTGGCGGGCTGGCTCACTGGTCCCCCTCCTCCGATCGGACCGACCAGGCTGCGGCGGCGGCAGCCGCTGCCCCTTGGGTCCAGTCACGCATGCCCAGTGTGGCACAGATACTACAGATGTGCACGGCGACGGTGCGCTCGCTGGTGCACAAGGCACGCGCGATCTCGCCGTTACTGGAGGGTCGAAGCGCCGCGCCGTTCCAGTTCCGCGGCGAGGCCGAGCAACGGAGCCGACGGGAGCGCGCGGGCCAGGGCCCGACCCGCGGCCAGGGCATGAGCCGCAAACTCGCGCCGTCCGGCCTTGGCCTGCGCCTCCGCCTCGCGCAGGCGCGCGTAGGCCTCCCGGTACGGCTCGCCGGCCACCCGCCAGGCGTCCGCCACGGCGGTCCAGGTAGCCGCGTCATCGGTACCCTGCTGGCGGGCGTGCTCGGCAGCCGCCAGCGCCCCGAAGGCGGCGATGCCCGGTCGGCCGGCGCCGTCGCGCTCCGTGATGGCTCGCGCCCTGTCGTGGAACGTGGCCGCCGCCGACCCCCAGAATTCCGGAAGGTCTCCCGGCCGCGCCGCGGCCGCTCGCGCGGCCAGGTCCGCCTCCACCCAGGCCCCGGCGGCCAGCAGCCGTATCTCGTCCTCGGACCAGCCGGTGCCGACCAGCGCCGCCAGCCCGTCCAGGACCTCGCCGGCCGCCGTGGCCGGGTCGCCGGCGTAGAGCGCCTGTTCGGCTAGGCAGGCGTGCAGCGGGCCGATGAGCTGGGGATCCGAGGGCACCTTGGCCAAGGCCGTGGCCAGCTTAGCCACGAGCTGAGCGTCGCCGCGGCCGACGGCCAGCTCCAGCTGCAGGAGTTCCAGGTACCTGGTGACCTTGACCTCTGACTCGCCGATCACCTCGGCCAGCAGCTGATCGGCTTCCTCCCACCGCCCGGTCGCGAAGAGCAGCCCCGCCGTGTTGTCGTCCAACTCTGACGTCAGCGCCGGGGGCGCGTCCAGGGACGCGGCCGCCTGTCGCCCGGCCTGCGCCGCCTCGAGCGCCTCGGTGAAGCGTCCCGCCGTGTACAACAGGTACGCGAGGGCTGCCGCGGCCCGGACCACATCCTCCACGTTGCTGGTCCGGCGCGCGAGGGTGAACGACGTGCGCAGCGCCGCCAGCCCTTCCTCAAGTTCGCCGTGCTGAGCCTGGATGATGCCAAGGGTCGCCAGGCCGTGCGCCTGCTCGGCGACCGCCCCGGACTGCTGCGCCTCGGCGACCGCCCGTACGGCGATCGGCAGCGCCTGGTCGAAATCGCCCAGACGCATCTGCCAGGTGCCAAGCGCGGCCAGGACGCGGGCGCGCAGGGCGGTCGGCGGGCCATCGGAAAGCAGCGCCACCGCCTGCCCGGCGGCATCGACGGCCGCATTAAGGTCCCCTGCCTCGAACCGGTAACGCCCGACGCGCTCCAGCAGCCGGGCCCGGTGCACCGGGCCCGCGGACCCTGAATCGGCCAGCGCCTGCGCCGCCCACTCGGCGGCGCGATCTGGCTCGCCGGCCCAGCTCGCGGCCCGCGCCGCCTCCTCCAGCAGAGCCGGGCCAGCCGACGGCAGCCAGGCAGCCAGCTCGATCGCCAGGGCGTAGTGACGGACCGCCTCCGGGTAGGCGCGCGCCGACACCGCGTGACGCGCCGCCACCACGGCCGCGGCGGCGGCCTGGTCACGGCTGCCGGCCAGGTGCCAGTGCTGGGCCAGGAGGCCAGAATCGGAGTCTGGGCGCGCGGCGAGCGCCTCCGCCAGACGGCGGTGCAGGTGCCGCCGCTCGCCGGGCAGCAGCTGGGCGTAGAGCACCTGCCGGATCAGCGCGTGCCGGAACGCGTAGCCGTCACCGGCCGGGACCAGCAACCCGGAGGCGACGGCCCGGCGCGTCGACGCCAGCAGGCGCTTCTCCGAGAGCGGCACGGTCGCGGCCAGCAGCTCGTGGGACATCCCGCCGTCGGCCACGCAGACCTGGTCGACCACGGCCCGGGCGGGCTCGGTAAGCTCGGCCGCCTTGGCGAGCACGGCATCGGAGATGGACGCGGGCAGCGCCGTCGCGTCCGCGTACGCAAGTTCCCTGGCGTACAGCGGGTTGCCTTCCGCGGCGGCGACCACCGCCGCCACTCGCTCCGCGCCGGCCGCCTCCGGCGTCAAGTCGGCGACAAGCTCGGCGATCTCGCTGTCCGGAAGACGGCCCAGCCGGAACCGCGTCACGCCGAGGCGCCGCTCGAGCTCGGCGAGCCACTGCCCGAGGGCGCCCGCCAGTTCGTCCTCGCGCAGCGTCCCGACCATCATCACCGGCTTGTCGCGCAACCGGACCGTCAGGAAGGCCAGCAACTCGCGGGAGGATTCATCGGCCCAGTGCAGGTCCTCCAGCACGAGAACCACCGGCGACTCAGCCGCCAGGCCCGAGAGCAACTCGAGCACGCGCACGAACAGGCGGTGCCGGGCAGCGAGCATGTCGCTGCCGCCGTCGTCGGCGAGCAGCCACCCGGCCTGATCGCTCAGGGCGGCCACGAACGGCCCGTACGCGAGCGCGGCGCCGGCCAGCGGCGCCGACTCGCCCACCAGGACCTGCGCCGCGCTGGCCGCGGACGCCGCGTGCGCGCACAGTTCCTGGACGAGCCTGGTCTTGCCGATGCCCGGCGGCCCGGTGAGCAGCACCAGCTGCGTGTGCCCGGCGCTCACTTGCGCGTACGCGGCCAGCAGGGCCTTCCGCTCGGCGACCCGTCCGACGATGGGCGCCGACCCCGCGACGGCGGCCGGCGCCTCCGCCAGCGGGCTCTTCAGCGGGGGGAAGCGCTCCGGCAGGCCGGGCACGATGAGCTGGTAGATGCGCTCCGGCGCGGCAATGTCCTTCAGCCGGTGAAGACCCAGGTCCCTGACTGACACCCCGGCCGGCAGCCGGGAGGCGACCAGCTGCCTGGTCGCCTCCGACAGCACGACCTGGCCGCCGTGGGCCACCGCGGCGATCCGCGCCGCCCGGTGCACGTCCATCCCCATGTACCCGTCCTCGTGGCGGACCGGCTCCCCTGAGTGCAAGCCCATCCGCACCCGAACGGCCTCCCCGTCGGGCCAGTCGTGGCCGGCCAGCGCCTGCTGCGCCGCCACGCAGGAGCGGACCGCCTCGGCGGCCGAGGCGAACACCACGAAGAAGCTGTC
>JASHVM010000574.1:0-5601 GCA_030044595.1 Streptosporangiaceae bacterium | reverse complement strand
CGTGATTACGTGGACACCGCCGCCGCCCTCGCACGCTACAGCGCCGGGCAGGTGATCGGGTTCGCGCGCCGTCTGGATCCGGGCCTGGATGACCGGGACTTCGCCGAGGCCGGGCAGCGGCTCGACCAGATGCCCGACGAGGCCTTCGCGCCCTTTGGTCTCGGACCGGGTGAGGTCGCCGTGCTGCGGGAAAGATTTGCGTCCTGGCCGCGGCCGTAGCGGCGCGAGGTGGCCATGCCATCCGGCGCCTCGCGGGCGGCGGCGCAGCGCCGCGGACCCGCTTCGGGTGCGGTTGACAGCGGCGGTTGCTACGCTGGAGTTCTCGACTGAACATTCGGTCGGTTTCTCGGTGCCGGGCCCCCTCCGGCCGCCGCGGTTGTCTCGGTGAGGAGTACTGGATGCAAGCGGACACGCGGCGCGGCCGGCCCGGCCACGACCTCGAGTCCGTGCTGCGCGGCGCGGTCAAGGTTTTCAACGACCGCGGGTATGACGGCACGAGCATGGAGGACCTGTCCCGCGAGCTCGGCATCACGAAGTCGGCGATCTATCACCACGTGGTCGGCAAGGAGGAGCTGCTCCGGCTGGCCGTGAGCCGGGCGCTGGACGGGCTGTTCGCCGTGCTGGACGACATCTCGGTGATGGACGCGCCGGCGATCACGCGGCTCGAGGAGCTGACGCGCCGCAGCGTGCTGCTGCTCGCGTCTGAACTGCCCTTCGTCACCCTGCTGCTGCGCGTCCGCGGGAACACCAGGGCAGAACGCCAGGCCCTCGCGCGGCGGCGCGAGTTCGATGCCGCCGTGGCGAGGCTGGTGACGCAGGCCCAGGGCGAGGGCGACCTCCGGCCGGACGTCGATCCCGGGACCATCTCCCGGCTCCTGTACGGAATGATCAACTCGGTGGTGGAGTGGTACCGGCCGCGTAGCGGGGACAGGCCCGGTGACCTGGCCGAGATCATCGTCGGGGTGGCCTTCGACGGCCTCCGGCTCAAGCGCTGAAGCGGTCACGGGTTCCGGCCGGACGCCGGGCCCGTCGAGAGCCATGCGCGCTACTGGTCGAAGTCGATGACGACGCGATCGGCCGCCGGGTGCGACTGGCAGGCGAGCGCGTACCCGGCGGCGACTTCGGCGGGCTCCAGGGCGTAGTTGGAGTCCATCTGCACCTTGCCCTCGACGACCTTGGCCCGGCAGGTGCCGCAGACTCCGTTCTTGCAGGCGAAGGGGGCATCCGGCCGGTAGCGGAGGGTCGCGTCGAGGATGGAGAAGCTGTCTTCGGGCAGGATGAAGCTCTGTGAGCGCCCGTCGAGCAGGACCGTTATCGACGCCCCGGAGCTTGGCTGTTCTTGTGCTACGGCGAAGGTGCGGTCCCCCGCTGCGGGCGGCGGGCCGACGAAGAAGAGCTCGCGGTGAATATGCTCGTCGTCGGCTCCGCGGGCGAGCAGCACCGCCCGGGCCACGTCGGTCATCGGCAGCGGGCCGCAGAGGAACCACTCGTCGACGTCGTCGGGGAGGACCAGGCAGTCCAGGATGCGCCCGAGCCGGTCGGCGTCGAGCCGGCCCGAGAGGATCTCCACGTCCAGGGCCTCCTCGTCGAGCACGTGGATCAGCTGGAACCGGTCCGGGTAGCGGTTCTTCAGGTCTTCGAGGTCCTCCAGGAACATGATGTTCAGGGTGGTCCGGTTGACGTAGACCAGAACGGCGCGGCTGCCGGGCTCGACTTCCAGCGCGGTGCTGAGGATGGACAGCACCGGGGTGATGCCCGAGCCGGCCGCGATGGCGCCGTACCGCTTGCGCTGGCTAGGGTGCAGCGCCGTGGAGAAGCTGCCGGTCGGGGTCATGATGTCGAGGACGTCGCCGGGGCGCAGATGCTCGGCTACGTAGCCGGAGAAAACGCCGCCCGGGATGCGCTTGACGCCGATCCGCAGGCGCCCGGAGGTCGCCGGGGCGCAGATCGAGTAGTTGCGCCGCACGTCGTCCCCGACCACGGGAGACCGTATGGACACGTGCTGCCCGGCCTGAAAGCGGAACTCCTCGCGCAGCTCAGGCGGGACGTCGAAGGTGACGGCCACGGCGTCGTCGGTGAGCCGCTCGACCGCCGCCACCTCGAGCGGGTGGAACACGGAATGCCGGCGCGCGGCGGGCATCATAGGGCCTTGAAGGAGTCGAATGGCTCGGCGCACGACCGGCAGGTCCACAGCGACTTGCAGGGCGTCGAACCGAAGCGGCTGACCTGTTTGGTGTCGGTCGAACCGCAGTGCGGGCAGCGGGCTGAGAGCAACAGCCGAACAGGGGCCGCGGCGCGAGCGGCAGGTCCGGGCGGCGCGATCCCGAACTCGCGCAGCTTGCTCCGCCCCGCCTGGCTCATCCAGTCGGTCGTCCACGGCGGGGACAGCACGGTACGGACGCGGACGGGGTCCGCGCCGAGCCGGCGCAGGGCGGCTTGCACATCGGCGGCGATCACCTCCGTCGCAGGGCAGCCCGTGTAGGTGGGGGTAATGTCCACCTCCACTGCTCCGTCCCCGGCCATCCGCAGGTCACGGATCACTCCCAGGTCGCCGAGGGTCAGCACGGGAATTTCCGGATCCGTCACGGCGCGGGCGGCGGCCAGGAGTTCGGCCCGGGCCGGCGCGCTCACCACGCCGCCCCCGGGTGCGAGCGATGCAGGTGCTGCATCTCGGCGAGCAGGTGCCCGAGGTCCTCGGTATGCAGCCCGTTGCGGCCGCCGCGGGAGCGCCAGCGCGGCTCCGGCGGCTGCAGCGTCGCCTCGGCGAGTACCGAGGTCACGTACCGCTGCCAGGGCGGACGGAGCGCGGCCGGGTCCGCCGCTATGCCCGCGAGCCGACTGGTCGCGTCGTCCCCCTCGAAGAGCTCCTCGACGTACGGCCAGACCTGGTCGAGCCCGGCCTGCATGCGCGCCCGGGACAGCTCAGTCCCGTCGCCCAGGCGCAGCACCCACTGGGTCGCGTGGTCCCGGTGGTACGCCACTTCCTTGACCGCCTTGCCGGCCAGCCCGGCGATGGTGGCGTCGCCGCTGCTGAGCAGGGCGGTGTAGAGCTCGTACTGATAGGCGGAGAAGACCAGCTGCCGCGCCATCGTGACGGCGAAGTCGCCGCCCCGGATCTCGACCAGCTGCACGTTGCGGAAGTCGCGGTCGTCACGCAGGTACGCCAGGTCATCCTCGTCCCGGCCCGCTCCCTCGACCGCGCCGGCGTAGGTGAGCAAGGTGCGCGCCTGCCCGAGCAGATCGAGCGCGATGTTGGCCAGGGCGACGTCTTCCTCGATCTGCGGCGCGTGCGCGACCCACTCGCCGAGCCGCTGGGCGAGAATCAGCGCGTCATCCCCGAGACCCAGCGCGTAGGCCGCCAGCGGCGGCAGCGTCCGAGCGCCGACGGCGGGGCCGCTCAAAGGTGCTTCGCCCCCTCGGGGACGTCGTAGAAGGTCGGATGCCGGTAGGCCTTGTCCAGGGCGGGGTCGAAGAACGGGTCCTTCTCGTCCGGGCTGCTCGCGGCGATCGCGGCTGAAGGCACCACCCAGATGGACACGCCCTCACCGCGGCGGGTGTAGACGTCACGCGCGTTGCGCAGGGCCATGGCGGCGTCGGGAGCGTGCAGGCTCCCGACGTGCTGGTGCGCCAGACCGCGCCGGGCGCGGACGAACACCTCCCACAGCGGCCAGCCCTGCCTGCCGCGGGCCTCAGCCTGCTCAGTCATGAGGCGCGTCCCTCAGCGAGGTCGCGCCGGGCGTGCTTGTCCGCGTAGGCCCGGGCTGCCTCGCGGACCCACGCGCCGTCGTCATGGGCCTGGCGGCGCCGCCGCAGACGCTCGGCGTTGCAGGGCCCGTCGCCGCGGATCACACGGGCGAACTCGGCCCAGTCGATCTCGCCGAAGTCGTGGTGACCGCGCTCGGCGTTCCAGCGCAGATCCTCGTCGGGGAGGTCCAGGCCGAGGACCTCGGCCTGCGGGACGGTCATGTCGACAAAACGCTGGCGAAGTTCGTCGTTGCTGAATCGCTTGATGCCCCACGCGGTCGACTGAGCCGAGTGCGATGACGCGTCGTCGGCAGGACCGAACATCATCAGCGACGGCCACCAGTACCGGTTCACCGCGTCCTGGGCCATGGCCTTCTGGTCGGGAGTTCCGTGCGAGAGCGTGTACAGGATCTCGAAGCCCTGCCTCTGGTGGAACGACTCCTCCTTGCAGATGCGGACCATCGCCCGGGCGTACGGGCCGTACGAGCAGCGGCACAGCGGCACCTGGTTCATGAGGGCCGCGCCGTCCACGAGCCAGCCGATCGCGCCGACGTCGGCCCAGTTCAGGGTCGGGTAGTTAAAGATGCTCGAGTACTTCTGCCGGCCCGTGTGAAGCAGGTCGAGGAGCTCCTCGCGATCCACGCCGAGCGTCTCGGCGGCGGAGTAGAGGTACAGACCGTGGCCCGCTTCGTCTTGCACCTTGGCGATCAGGATGGCCTTGCGCCGCAGGCTGGGCGCGCGGGTGATCCAGTTGCCCTCGGGCTGCATGCCGATGATCTCTGAGTGGGCGTGCTGCGCGATCTGCCTGATGAGCGTCTTGCGGTAGGCGTCCGGCATCCAGTCGCGCGGCTCGATCCGCTGGTCGGCGGCGATGAGCTGGTCGAACCGCTGCTGGGCGCCTTCCTGGGCGACCTCGTCCGCCGATCCCGCGGAGCCGCCGGCGGTACCGGTGTCGTAGCTGCCGTACACGCCGCCTCCCATCTCGCCGCGAACCCCCTGGCAGGCTACTCCATTACCGAACGTTCGGTCAATAAATAGTCGTGCCGAGGAGGGGCCGGCGATGCGTGAGGTTACGTTCCGCGAAGTTCAGCCCTTTTCGGCCCTTCAGGCCTCAGGCGCCAGGCCCAGCGCGGGAGCTCCGGCCCGGGCGGCCACTCGCGTCACCCGGCGCACGGGCGGCGGTTATCACGGCGAGCAGCGCGGTCAGCGGGACGACCAGCGCGATGAAGTCGGCCGAAGTGAGGTTGCCCAGGGCGACGAGGGCTCCGGTGACTCCGATGACCAAGACGGCCACGACGGCCAGGCTCCATCCGTGGAGGAACAGCCGCAGCGGGAACGGTGACGCGGCGGGCGTAAGGTCGGGCACGGCCGTGACGGACTTCGTTTCGCGGCGCTCGCTGAGGCCCTCACGTACCCGCGCGTGGAGCATCAGCTTGCCGGGCCGGTCAGCGATCAGGAACAATTCGTTGGGATGGGCCGGATCAGGAGCCTGCGACACCGAGCCCCCGCCCGCGGCCCAAGTCACGGCCTGCCCGTTGCCCGACGGCCGGACGCGGTAGCGGACCTGCTCGCCGACGACCACGGTTTCCGGGCCTTCGATGACCAGCTTGGCTGGCCTCGCGGCTCCCCGCCCGCCGTGGTTCTCCTGGACCTGGCTGCCTTGAGGCTTCTGGCCTCTCTGAGTGCCCTGCGCCGCTACAGCCTCCAGCGCTTCCTGGACGTCCACGAGGGCTGCCTCGGGGTCGCCGTGCCCGTTGAGCGCCTGGCCAGGCTCGGCCGTTTCCCCGGTCACGATGCCCTGGCGGCGGGCCAGCAGCTCGGCGAGCCGGATCTGGCGCGCGTGCACATTCCAGGTCA
>JASHVM010000060.1:0-3189 GCA_030044595.1 Streptosporangiaceae bacterium | reverse complement strand
CGTGCACGACGCGGTGCGGGCGTCGGTCCCGCGGATGGACGTCGACCGGGAGGTGGCCGAGCAGATCGCGACCGTGGACGCGCTGCTGCCGCAGCTGTGCCGCGTGGCGGCCGACGGCTTCCCGTCATTCCGGTAGCCGCGGTTTACGTCACCGCCGTCTTGGTAGAAGACGGCCGTGAGCCTGGTCGTCGGCAATGAGCGGTGACGCTTTCATGCCCGAGCCTGGCCGAGGAGCTGGCCGGGCGACGCCAGCGAGCGCCCTGACGCCGATCCTGGATCAGGATTTCGATTCGGCCACGCTGTACGCGCTGCGGGCCGCCGTACAAGCGCACGCCGACCGGGTCGGCCTGTCCGAGAACCAGATCAATGAAGTGGTCCTGGCCGTGCACGAACTGGCCGCCAACGCCATCGCGCACGGCGGCGGGCGCGGCCGCCTCCGGATGTGGGACCTGGCCGGCACGCTGAGCTGCGAGGTCGTAGACGACGGACCCGCGAACGCTGCCCCCGGCCGGTCCGAAGCACCGGACCCGTGGCCCGCCGCCCTCGGTCGGTCCGAGGCGCCGGACCCGTGGCTCGCCGATGACGGCCACGGCCTGTGGCTGGTGCGGCAGGTGGCCGACCACCTGGACCTCCGGTCAGGACCTCGCGGTACCCGGGCCGTCGTCACCTTCGCGCTGCCGCGCACCGAGGATCATTGACGCATGGACGAAGAGACTGCGCTACTGCTCGGCATCCTCGACGGCGAGCGCGAGCACGTCCTGGGCATCCTGGAGGGCTTCTCCGAGGAGCAGCTCCGGCGGCCGGTGCTGCCCTCGGGGTGGAGTTGCCTGGGCATGGTGAAGCACCTGGCCTTGGCCGACGAGCACTACTGGTTCCGGTGCGTGGTCGGCGGCGAAGACTTCGGCTTCTTCCCCGAGGGCCCCAACGCCGAGTGGCGGCTCGGTCCCGGCGAGACCGCCGAGGACGTGTTCAGCCTGTACCGCGAAGAGATCAGGCGCGCCAACGCCATCATCGCGGCCACGCCCCTCGACATGGCCCCCCGGCAGCCGGACCCGCGCATGGGCGAATGGGGAAAACGGTTCACCAGCCTCAAAGTGGTCATGCTGCACGTGCTCAAGGAGACCGCCAACCACGCCGGCCACCTCGACGCAGCCGCCGAGCTGCTGGACGGCCGTCAGTGGATCGTGATGGGCGACCGCTGAGAGCCAGCCAGCGCGCAGGGGTGGCCCCCACCCGCAATGCTCGCCCCGCCGTGGGGTGCGTGTGCCCCCGGCCCCGTCTATCGGGGCTTGTGGGCCCCCGGCCCCAAACGCCCACGCCGACCTCCTGGGGTGCGTGCCTAAGCCCCAGTCGGGCGCGCTGGTGGAGGCGCACGCGGCGATGCCCTCAGCGATCAGGACGGGCGGAGCAGGTCGTTGAGTTCGGTCTCGATGTCGACGTAGTCGCTTTCCTGGCCAGCGGGGACGATCTGATACGTCCGGTCCAGGAAGGCCGACATGGCCTGGGCCGGCGCCTCGAAGCGCGCCTGGCCGAAGGGGGAGGATAGCTCGATGTTCAGCACCGCGCCCTGGGTATCGGCCGCTCCGATTACGTCTAGGCCGTCCGTTTCGGCGCACGACTGCGCCGAAGGCCAGACCTGGACGTCACCCTCGCCCTGCCGCGACTCGATCCCCGCGGCCAGCAAGTCCCTGGCGAAGATCCACTCAACCGGCTCATCCGTACCCACATGGAACGCCATACGCACCGCGTACGGATCCTGGCCGCTGTAGTACAAACTAGCCACAAGTGGGACAATCGTTTGCTGCGGGACAACAAGCCTGAGACCCAGCTCGGCCGAGATTGTAGTGCTGCTACTTCTGTTCATCCGCTTCCTAACCCTGCCTCGCCGGCTCCCAGACAACCGGGCTCCGCCCGTAAGACGCGGTCGGCCGCTAACTGGTGCGCACACGGAGTGTGAAGATTTCCCAGGCAATCTACATCCCGTTTTGCACCCTTTCGTACCGACCTGGAAGACGAGCCCTCATAGTCGCCCTGACCTGGCTAAACACCGGCCAGATCAGTCAGCGATGTTGCAGCAGTTTAGTGTTTCCGCGCGTTGATTGCATGGCTTTGTCGTACTTGCCTCATGCCCTATCTACAAAGCGCTTTCGTAACAGCACTGAGCGTAATTAATGCTGGTTCAATGCGCACGATTGCAAAAGCCTCTCATTACGGAGTGTTACCAGCCGTGAAGAATGCCGGGCCGCCCGCGAGACGACGGGCACCGCCCGACCTATGCCACATCATGTGCCAAGCTTCATGGCATGACGACGATCGAGGAACTGATAAAGAACGCCGTGGAGGCCCGGCGCGTGGCCCAGAACGCGATCGCCCTGGCGGTACGGGAGGCCCGAGCCGCCGACTGGTCCTGGGACAGGATCTCGGCTGCCCTCGGCGGAACGCCGAATGGCGAGACCCTGCGCCGCAACTTCGGCGGCGAGAAGGAAACCGTCCCGTAAGGGACAGCGTGACGCCGGTGCCGGGTACCCCGAGACGCCCGCATGCCGTGGCGGTCCCCGGACCCCGCGTGCCCAGCCACGTGCCGTATACCGCGATGATGCGCTAACCTATGGGAGCGCCGGGACGAGGCGGCCGCCGGGTTCGGCCCTAGCGGACGCACCGGACCAGCGGCGGGCGATTGGCTCAGCGGGAGAGCGCCTCGTTCACACCGAGGAGGTCACTGGTTCGATCCCAGTATCGCCCACCCAGCTCAGCGGCCAGTTGCGATCTTGCGACTGGCCGTTTCTCGTGGCCTTACACGGAAGTACAGCAACGGGTCTGGCGACGGCGGCGCCGCGATGGTGTGGCGGCGAAGCCGATGGAAGCAAGCGTCAGTCGCGTTGGCTGATCCACACCGAGACGTGGGCGGGTTCCAGGGCCTGGTACACGACACCAGCCAGGTCATCGCGGACCGCGTCCAGGTCGACTGCGTCTTTCAGCCGGGCGGCGAACGCGGCCACGGTCTGGTCGGCGTCATACCGGGCCAGGTTGAACCGCCGGTCCACTATCGCCTGCACCCGTTGCCGCATCGGGTTGAACAGGGCCGCCGCGGCCAGCCTCGAGGCGGCCACCGCCACCGTGCGGTGGAAGCTCTTCCCTCGCTGACTGTGACCGTCGATTAAGACCGGAAATCCCAGAGAGTTCGCAGCT
>JASHVM010000059.1:0-6914 GCA_030044595.1 Streptosporangiaceae bacterium | reverse complement strand
CTACAGCGGCCCGCACGCCAACCCGATGCCGACCTTCCAGGCCGTCCCGTTCACCTCCGACACCGCGGAGTTCAACGCGATCAAGGCGGGCAGCATCGACGTCGGCTACGTCCCGTCGACCGACGTGCCGCAGCTGCCGCAGCTGGCCAAGCTGGGGTACAACTACTTCGGCATGCCGGAGTATGGCATGACGTTCGCGAACTATAACTTCAAGGACACCACGGGCGACTTCAATAACATCGTCGCGCAGTTGTACTTCCGGCAGGCGATGGCGCACGTGGAGGACCAGCAGGGCTGGATCAGCGCGTTCATGTACGGCGCCGGCGACCCGGCGTACGGGCCGGTCCCGGCCTACCCGCAGAGCCCGTACCTGCCGGCCAACGCGGCGACCAACCCGTATCCGTTCAACGTGAACACCGCGATCAGCATCCTGAAGTCCAACGGCTGGACGGTGAACCCGGGCGGCACCGATGTGTGCGCCAAGGCGGGGTCGGGCGCGGGTGACTGCGGGGCCGGCATCCCGGTCGGCACCGCGCTGAAGTTCAACCTGATCTACAGCACCACCCCGGCGCTGATCGGTGAGCAGATGACCGACCTGGTCTCGCAGGCCAAGAAGGCGGGCATCAACATCACCCTGTCCAGCAGCAACTTCGACTACATGATCACCAACTACATCGACCCGGCCGCGCCGGCGAACGAGAACAAGTGGGCGATGATGGACTTCGGCGGGGAGACCCTCGATCCGTACCCGACTACGTTCGGCCTGTTCAACACCGGCGGGTCTTCCCAGATCGGCGACTACAGCAACCCGACCGCCGACTCGCTGATCAACACCTCGATCACCAGCGGCAACCCGACCGCGGTCAAGAACGAGGCGTCGTTCCTGACCAACGACCAGCCCGTGATGTTCCAGCCGAACCCGGCCAACATCTGGGCCTGGAAGACCAACATCTCGGCCACGCAGTCGCAGTACCTGGAGAACCTGACCCAGTACTACGCTCAGCCGGAGTACTGGTACCTGACCAAGTAATAATCCGTCCGGCGCTGGACTGCCCTGGCCTCCGGTGATACACCGGAGGCCAGGGCAGCAGTTCTAACGGCTCGCGGCCCGCGGAGCGCCAGAACCGGCGTGAGGCAGGCTAAAAGCCGCCACATAGGGAAGGGCAGTACCATGAGTGCCTACCTGATACGCCGGATCGGCACGTCGATCATCGTGGTGGTCGGCGTGTCTATTTTCATGTTCGTGCTGCTGCACGCGATCTACCCCTCGCCGGCCCGGGCGGTGCTCGGGCTGCGGGCGCCGCAGTCGACGATCAACGCGTGGAACAAGGCCAACGGGTACGACGATCCGCTGATCGTGCAGTACCTGCATTACATGAACCAGCTGCTGCACGGGAACCTGGGCTGGTCGTACGTGGAGAACCAGTCGGTGCTGTCGCTGTTCACCGAGCGGCTGGCGCGCAGCGTGTACCTGTCCGGGATCTCGCTGATCTTCGCGATCGTGATCGCGATCCCGCTGGGCATCTTCCAGGCGGTCCGGCGGAACAGCATCGGCGACAACGTCGCCACCAGCCTGGCGTTCATCCTCTACTCCATGCCGTCGTTCTTCCTCGGGCTGATCCTGATCCAGGTGTTCGCGCTGTCGATCCCGATCTTCAGCTTCGAGGCCAGCCAGTCCACCTCCATCTGGACGGTGATGGGGGACTGGAACGCGATGACGCTGCCGATCGCCACGCTGACGCTGATCACGGTGGCCGCGTATTCGCGGTACATGCGGTCCTCGTCGATGGACGTGCTGGCCCAGGATTACATCAAGGTGGCGCGGGCGAAAGGCCTGCCGCAGCGGCTGGTGCTGCTGCGGCACCTGGTCCGGAACGCGAGCTTGCCGATGGTGACGCTGATCGGCTTGTCGCTGCCGATCTTGCTGGCCGGGAACCTGATCACCGAGTCGCTGTTCAACTACCAGGGGCTGGGCCTGTTGTTCTTCGAGAGCCTGCAGAAGGTCGACTACCCGGTGCTGCTGGCCTACACGCTGGCCGGCGCCGTCCTGGTCGTCATCGGGAACCTGATCGCGGACGTCGCGCTGACCATCGCCGATCCGCGGATCCGGCTGGCCTGACCGGCCAGGAGGAGGGAGCCAGTCATGGCGGTTACATCATCGCAGGCGCCGCTGGACATCGGGCGGGCCCCCGAGGGCGGCGAGGTCGGCGCGATCCAGAGCGGGTGGCGGCTGGCGCTGCGCGAGTTCATGAGCAACCGGCTGGCCGTGATCGGCCTGGCCATGCTCCTGTTCTTCGTGCTGTTCTGCTTCGTCGGGCCGCTCATTTACCGGACCAACCAGCTGAGCACCAACCTGATCGACGCGAACCAGCCGCCGTCGGCGGCGCACCTGCTCGGCACCGACACCGACGGCTTCGACAACCTGGGCCGGATCATGAAGGGCGGCCAGGCCGCGCTGGAGATCGGGTTCTTCGCCGCGTTCGTCGCGATCACCATCGGCGCGCTGTACGGCGCGGTGTGCGGGCTGATCGGCGGGATCTTCGACTCCACGCTGATGCGCATCGTGGACGTGTTCTTGTCCGTGCCTTTCTTGTTCGTGGTCCTCATCCTGGCCGTCAAGTACGGCGCCACGGTGCTGTCGCTGTCCCTGGTCATCGGCGCGTTCTCCTGGCAGGTGCCGGCCCGGCTGGTCCGCGGGGAGGTCCTGACGATCCGAGAACGGGACTTCGTGCTGGCCGCCCGGACGGCCGGCTCGGGCCGATGGCGGCTGATCAGCCGGCACCTGCTCCCGAACGCGTTCGGCGTGGTCATCGTGAACGTGACCTTCCAGGTCGCCGACGCGATCCTGGCCGTGGCGTACGTCGGGTTCCTCGGTTTCGGCCTGCACTTCCCCAACGTGGACTGGGGCGACCAGCTCTCCGACGGCCTGACGTACATGCAGGACGGCTACTGGTGGCTGATCTACCCGGTCGGCGCCTGCATCGTGCTGACCGTGATGGCGCTCAACTTCATCGGCGACGCGCTCCGCGACTCACTGGACGTGCGGCTGAGACGCCGCTAGCGGCCCGGTCGCGTCCCGCCGGGGGCACAATGGTTGACCAGAGCCACACACGAGAGGTAGCGGCCTGATGGCCCCAGTCCTTGACATCCAGAACCTGTCGACGCACATCAAGCTCACCAGCTCCGTCGTACAGGCCGTCGGCAACATCGACCTGCACGTCGACGCCGGGGAGACCCTCGGCATCGTCGGAGAGTCAGGGTGCGGCAAGTCCATGACCGGCCTGTCGATCATGGGCCTGCTACCGCCCGGCGGCGCCATCGTCGGCGGCTCGATCAAGCTCGACGGCCGCGAACTGGTCGGGCTGAAGGAAGAGGAACTGCGGCGGGTCCGCGGCAACGAGGTGTCGATGATCTTCCAGGATCCGCTCACCTCACTCGACCCGACCAAGACGATCGGTTACCAGGTCGCCGAGCCGGTCCGCCTGCACAGGAAGGCGTCCAAGGGCGAAGCCATGGAACGCGCGGTCGAGGTACTGACCCTGGTGGGGCTGCCGCGCCCGAGGGAGCGGCTGAAGGACTACCCGCACCAGCTGTCCGGCGGGCTGCGCCAGCGGGTGATGATCGCCATGGCGCTGGCCTGCGAGCCCAAGCTGCTCATCGCCGACGAGCCGACCACCGCGCTCGACGTCACCATCCAGGCGCAGATCCTCAACCTGCTCAAGGACCTGAAGGACCGGCTCGGCATGGCCATGCTGCTGATCACGCACGACATGGGCGTGATCGCGGGGCACTCCGACCGGGTCAACGTGATGTACGCGGGCCGCGTGGTGGAGACCGCCGAGGTAGGTGCGCTGTTCGCCGAGATGCACCATCCCTACACTCAGGCGCTGCTCGCCTCGATCCCCCAGCTCAGTCAGGACGCCAGGAAGGCGCTGCACGCCATCCCCGGCCTGCCGCCCGACCTGGCGCACCCGCCCGAGGGCTGCAGGTTCGCGGCCAGGTGCACCCGGGCCACCGACAAATGCCGCACCGACGAGCCGGCGCTGGCCGGGAAGACGCCCGACCACAGGTTCTCTTGCTGGCACCCGGTGGACGGCCCGCTCACCCTCGCCCTGATCGGCGAAGGCGGGCCCGACGCCGTGAGCATGGGCTTGGCCGCGCCGGACGCCGAGAGCGTGGCTGAGGCTACTCCGCTGGCCGACAAGGCCGGGTACACGCCCGACTTGGTCGTCGACTCGCCGCTCGCAGAAGCTCCCGTCACCACCGGCGAGATGGCTGATGCGGACGCGACCTCGGAGGCGGACGCGCGCACCGAGACACCATCCGAACAGACCGTGGTGGTGGCCGCGGGCCTCGAGGTGGCGGGCGACGGCACTCTCCAGGTGACCGAGCGCTCCGTCGAGGTCGCCGCGGCTGACGGCCAGGCGGCGGAAGGGACCGCTCCGCTGCTCGAACTGCGCAACCTGGTGAAGGAGTTCCCCATCACCTCGGGCCTGATCCTGCAGCGCAAGGTGGCGAGCGTCAAGGCCGTCTCGGACGTCTCCTTCTCCGTTCCCGCGGGCACCACGTTCGGCCTGGTCGGCGAGTCAGGATGCGGCAAGACCACGATCGGCAAGATGATCGTCGCGCTGGAGCAGCCGAACTCCGGCGCGATCACCCTCGGCGACGTGGACGTGACCCGCCTGAAAGGCACCGACCTGCGGCGCAAGCGCCGCGACCTCCAGCTCATGTTCCAGGACCCGCACGCCTCACTGGACCCGAGGATGCGAGTCGGCGCGATCATCTCAGAGCCGCTCGCCATCCAGCGCCTGGGCAGCAAACGGGCGCAGCGGGACCGCGTCTTCGAGCTACTCGGCGAGGTCGGGCTGCCGCGCAACGCCGTGGAACGCTACCCGCACGAGTTTTCCGGCGGCCAGCGGCAGCGCATCGGCCTGGCCCGGGCGCTCACCCTGAACCCGCGGCTCATCGTGGCCGACGAGCCGGTCAGCGCGCTCGACGTGTCGATCAGGGCGCAGGTGCTGAACCTCATGAAGAGGCTGCAGGCCTCGCACGGCCTGACGTACGTGGTGATCTCGCACGACCTCGCGGTCG
The DNA here is from genome assembly GCA_030044595.1 of Streptosporangiaceae bacterium. Classification (GTDB taxonomy): domain Bacteria; phylum Actinomycetota; class Actinomycetes; order Streptosporangiales; family Streptosporangiaceae; genus Palsa-504. The sequence continues at coordinate 1,823 of JASHVM010000059.1, read as the reverse complement.
TCAAGTACATGGCCGACCGGATCGGCGTCATGTACCTGGGCAAGCTGGTCGAGCTCGGCTCGGCGCAGGACATCTACGAGCGCGCCGCGCACCCTTACACAGCCGGCCTGCTCGCCACCATCCCGCTGCCCGATCCGGCCCTGGAGCGGGCGAAGAAGGGCGCCGCGATCAGGGGCGAGCTGCCGAGCCCGGTGAACCCGCCCTCCGGGTGCCGGTTCCGCACGAGGTGCCAGTACGCGCAGGAGCGGTGCGCCGTCGAAGAGCCGGAACTGCGCTCGTTCGGTCCGGGTCACGTGGCCGCCTGCCACTTCCCGCTGCAGACCCCGGACGGATCGGCCGTGAGTACTCCCGCCATGACCTCCACCTCGGAGGCCTCGCGCTAGATACCGGCAGCGTTCCCTGGCCCGCAGCGCCGCTGATGCCGCGGCAGGCGCCTTCGGGATAATGCTGGCCGGCGCGGCGGCTAGAGTCAGACCGTGACGACCGTTCTGCTCGTGCGACATGGCCTCACCGCGACGACCGGTCACGTGCTGACCGGGTGGATGCCGGGCATTGGGCTGGATGACCGGGGCCTGGCGCAGGCGGCCGCGCTCGCCGCCAGGCTCGCTCCGCTCCGCCTGGACGCCATCGTCAGCAGCCCGCTGGAACGCTGCATGCAGACTGCGGCGGCGATCGCCGCGGGCCGCGGCGGTCAGCCGGTCATCACCGAGGACCGGGTGGGGGAGTGCCGCTACGGGGACTGGACGGGTCGGCCGCTGAAGAAACTGGCGCACGAAAGGCTGTGGCGCGTGGTGCAGGCCCACCCGAGCGCGGTGACGTTTCCCGGTCCGGGCGGGGAATCCATGCCGGACGTGCAGCACCGGGCGGTGGCCGCGGTCAGGGACTGGAACTCCCGGCTTGGCCAGGACGCCACGTATCTGATCTGCTCTCACGGCGATGTCATCAAGGCCATCGTCGCCGATAGCCTGGGCTTGCATCTCGATCAGAGCCAGCGGATCCAGGCCGATCCCTGTTCGCTGACCGTGATCAGGTATACGCCGCTGCGGCCGTTCCTCGTCCGGATGAACGACAGAGGAGGCGGGGTGGAGGATCTCATGCCACGTGCCAGGGCAGGGGGCCTGCCCGGCCACGCTGCCGCGGGCAGCGACGCGGCGGTCGGAGGAGGCTGTGGCGCAGCCGGAACAGAAGGGGGCTGGGGAGGGGGGTGGCAGGCGGACACGCTGGCCGGAACCGAGGTAACCCCGGCCAGCGCCGTTCCCGCGGCCCCCTCAGCATCTGCTATTCGTCAAGAGTCGGCGGACACGCGAGGATAGGACTATGCCGGTCTACTTCTATGACCCGCCGGACAGGTTCGTGGCCGGCGCGGTGGGGCAGCCAGGGGAGCGGATCTTCTACCTGCAGGCGACGTCCAGCGGTCGTGTGACCAGCGTCGTCCTGGAGAAGTTCCAGGTGAGTTTGCTGGCCGAACGCATCGACGAGCTCTTGGACGAGGTACTCAGGCGCACCGGCGGGTCGCCCGAGGTGCCGGCGGCCGCCCCGGCGGGGCTGGAAGATGACGCGCCGCTCGACCTTCCGCTGCTGGAGGACTTCCGGGTCGGCGCGATCGCCCTGGCCTGGGACGGCGACGGCGGCATGGTCGTCATCGAGGCACAGGAAGAATCGGACGAGCCAATGGAGCCGCTGGCCGAGGACGTCCCGGCCGACGGGCCCGGGGTGCTACGCGTGCGCATCACGCCGGGCGCCGCGCGCGCCTTCGCGCAGCGCGCCGCGAAAATCGTCGCGGCCGGCCGCCCGCCGTGCCCGCTGTGCGGCCTGCCGCTGGA
>JASHVM010000058.1:0-4141 GCA_030044595.1 Streptosporangiaceae bacterium | reverse complement strand
GGGGGGTCGAGAGGCGCTGCGACGGACCAGGTCCGCCACGCTCGACACCCGATATACCGGCAAGGGCGCCTTCGAATCGACGGAGGCGGTCATGACCGTGGTGGGTCGCGTCGCCGGGGTGTGGCGGTACCCGGTGAAATCCATGGCAGCTGAGCAGCTGGACGAGGTAGAGGTCTCGTGGCAAGGCCTTGCCGGTGATCGCCGGTGGGCGTTCATCCGCGACGGGCAGGTACGCAGCGGCTTTCCGTGGCTGACGATCCGGGAGCGACCCGAGATGGCCCGCTACCACCCCCGCTTCGCCGAACCCGACCGACCCGACGCCTCCGTGACGCTGGTGCGCACGCCCTCCGGCGGCGAACTCGACGTGGCCAGCCCCGCGCTCGCAGCCGAGCTCGGGGCGGGCGTGCGCGTCATCAAGCAGAGCCGCGGAGTATTCGACACCATGCCCCTGTCGCTGCTGAGCACGCAGACCCTGGCCTGCCTCGGCCGACTGGTCGGCACCGACCTGGTGGCCGGGCGGTTCCGGCCCAACCTCCTCGTGGATGCCCCCGGGCGCGACTTCCCCGAGGACGGCTGGGTCGGCCGGGTGCTGCGCATCGGCGGGATGCGGATGCGGGTGGACCAGCGCGACAGCCGGTGCGTGATGGTCACCATAGACCCCGTGACGCTGCTCAGGAACCCGGCGATCCTGCGCGTCATAGCGCAAGAGCGCGATGCCCGGACCGGGGTCTACGGCTCGACCGTGGAACCGGGCCGGGTCGCAGTGGGCGACCTGGTCGAACTCGAGCCCTGAGGCCGCTAGCGGCCGCTGCGGCCGCGGTCAGGCGCCGCCGGACTCGCAGCGGAGCGGTCAGACCGGAACGGACAGCGACAGTCCGAACTGCGCCGCGGTATCCGTCCACCACGAGGTCATCCTGAACCCGGCGTCAGCGAGCTCGGCTTGCACGCCGGACCGGCGGAACTTTGCGGATACCTCGGTGCGCATCTCCTCGCCGGCGGCGAAACTCACGGTGAGCCCGATGGCGGGCAGGCGCACGGTCTGGCCGACCAGTGAGCGCAGCCTCATCTCGATCCATTCGGCGTCGGCGTCCCATACCGCCACGTGCTCGAACGCGTCCCGGTCGAAGTCCGCGCCGAGCTCGGCATTCAGCACCGCGAGGACGTTCTTGTTGAACTCCGCCGTGACGCCGGACTCGTCGTCGTAGGCGGCGACCAGCGCCGCCGGATCCTTGACCACGTCGGTGCCCAGCAGGAAGGAGTCGCCCGCGCGCATCGCGGCCCGCACCCGGGCCAGGAAGCCGGCCCGCTGGTCCGGCAGAAGGTTCCCGATCGTGCTGCCCAGGAAGGCGACGAGCCGGGGCGCGGGCGCATCGCCTTCGGCGGGGAACCCGAGGTGCTCTTCGAAGTCGGATACCACGGCCCGCACGTCCAGCCCCGGGTACTCGGCGCTCAGCGCGTCTCCCGCCGCGACCAGCGCCGGCTCGCTGACATCGACCGGCACGTAGCAGCGCAGCGTGCCCGCCGCGCGCAGCGCGTCAAGCAGCAGCCTGGTCTTCTCCGACGACCCCGAGCCCAGCTCCACGAGCGTTCGCGCCCGGGTCCGCCCGGTGATCTCGGCCGCCGTGGCGTGCAGGATCTCCCGCTCGGCGCGGGTCGGGTAGTACTCGGGCAGCTCGGTGATCTTCTCGAACAGCGCGCTGCCCTGCGCGTCGTAAAACCACTTGGGCGGCAGCGACTTGGGCTCGGCCGTGAGCCCGCTCAGCGCGTCCGCCCGCAGGGCCTCGGTCAGGAAGCCGGGCGGCAGCCGGCGGTCGAGCGTTCTCATCGGATAGCGATCCTTCCGTCCTCGGCGTCGTGGTCCTGTGCGGTCGAGGTGCGCAGCGCGGCCAGCTCCGTCACGCTGACCCGTCCGCGCGTCGCGGTGACGACGGAACCGTCGGGGACCTGGGTCCAGCCCGGCTCGTCATCGCCGGGCTCCGAGGCGACGACCACCATCGGCCCTGACCGGTACCACAAGGTGTCGCCGGCCGCGGTGGCGGCGATCACCCGCCCGTCGGTCAGCAGCAGGTTGAACCGTCCGGTCACCCCGGCCGCGCCCAGTGCCCCGACGGTGTCCGCCAGGGCCTTTCCCGCTTCCAGCCCGGCGCGCAGCCGGTGCAGCACCAGGGTCCATAGCAGCGCCGAGTCAACCCGGGCCTCGAGCTCGAGCAGCGAGGCGGCCGGCAGCGTCGCGGCCAGGGAGGCGACGGACTCCGGCCATCCGTCGATCTTGCCGTTGTGGCTGAACAGCCACTGGCCAGCGCCGAACGGGGCCACCGCGGCCGGGCCCAGGTCGGCGCCGGCCGTCGCGCACCGCACGGCTGCGAGCAGCGCCCCGGTCCTGGTCACCCGGGCGACGTCGGCGAAGGACGCATCCGCCCATATCGGCTCCGCCCGACGGTACCTGGCCGGGTCAGGTTCGCCGGGTGCATACCAGCCGACGCCGAACCCGTCCGCGTTCACCGTCCCGTGCCGCTGAAAGCGCGGTGCCCACGCCTGCCTGTACAGCCCGTGCGGCGGATCGATGATCACCGAGCGCAGCGTCGCCGGCGGTCCCAGGTAGGCCAGGTGCCTGCACATCAAGCGGTTGCCCGAGGGGAGTCCGGGGGGATGGGTCCGCCCGGGGAAGCGAGAGCGGATCGAGCGGTCCTGAATCCGGAGAAGATCTGCCGCCGGATCGGGTAGTCCCAGTTCCGGAACGTGCCCCGGCAGGCCACCGTGCTGACCGCGAACGACCCGCCGCGGAGCACCTTGTACTCGGGGCCGAAGAACACCTCCGAATACTCCCGGTAGGGCCAGGCGCTAAACCCCGGATACGGGAGGAAGTCGGAGCTCGTCCATTCCCAGACGTCCCCGACGAGCTGCCGCGCCCCGCACGGCGCCTCACCGGAAGGGTACGAGCCGGCCGGCGCGGGGCGGAGGAACCGCTGGCCAAGGTTGGCGCGGGAGGCATCCGGTTCGGCGTTGCCCCACGGGTACCGGCGGGACAGACCGGTGACCGGGTCGAACCTGGCCGCCTTCTCCCACTCGGCCTCGGACGGCAGCCGACGGCCCGCCCAGCGGGCGTACGCGTCGGCTTCGTACCAGCACACGTGCAGGACGGGCTCGTCCGGCGTGACCGGCTCGATCCGGCCGAAGACCTTGCGGACCCACTGCCCGCCGTCCCTGCTCCAGTAGAGCGGCGCGGACAGCCCGGCGCGCTGCCGGTGCTCCCACCCGGCAGCCGTCCACCAGCGCGGGTCGTCGTATCCGCCGTCCGCCATGAACTCGGCGTACGCGCCGCACGTCACCGGCGTGGTGTCGATGAAGAACGGCGCCACGTCCACGGTGTGTGCGGGCCGCTCGTTGTCCAGTGCCCAGGGCTCGGTGGAGGTGCCCATCGTGAACGCGCCGCCGGAGACGAAAACCTCGGGCGGCAGCCGGAACGCGTCGGCGGGCGCCGGGCCGGGCGCCGCGGCGGCCAGCACCGGGGCTCCTGCCCGGATCTGGTGGGTGATCAGCATCGTCTCGTCGTGCTGCACCTCGTGCTGGGCGATCATCCCGAACGCGAACCCGTTCCCGAGCATGCGGGTGCCGCTGAACGGGGTACGGTCAAGCAGGTCGAGCACCCGGCCGCGTACCTCGTGGCCGTAGGCGCGAGCCTGCTCGGGCGGCAGCAGCGGGAGCGTCGGGCGCTCGGCGCGCGGGTGCTCGAACGCGTCGTAGAGCGGGTCGATCTCCGGGTGCATGGATTCGCGCCCGGCGACCTCCCGCAGCAGCCAGAGCTCCTCCTGGTTGGCGATGTGCGCCAGGTCCCACACCAGCGGGGACATCAGCGGTGAGTGCTGTCTGACCAGGTCGGTCTCGTCGACGCAGTCGGTGAGCAGCGACGTGCGCTGCCGCGCGCCGGTCAATTCTGCCTCGATTCGCGTACGCAGGGTTTCCGGGTCGAGCTGGGGCTCGGTCATGAGACTCCGTCCATTTGGTCGTCGGCGGGACATCGGTCGTTGAGCACGTAACGTTCGGTAAATTCGGCGACCGCCCGCCGGACCGCGGCCGGCGCCCTTGACCGGGCGAGCGCCGCGTCGGCCGCCTCGAAGCACCGCCTGCTGGCCTGGCCGAT
>JASHVM010000573.1:0-3340 GCA_030044595.1 Streptosporangiaceae bacterium | reverse complement strand
GCTGGCTGCGCTGGTCCTCGCCCCGCCGCTGCTGGACTGGCTGGACCGGCGGCCGCCGCTTGACCCCGGGCGTTACGTCACCGCGCGGCTGCTCGACGACATCGCGTACAGCATCGGAGTCTGGCAGGGCTGCGCCGAACTGCGGACCGCCCGGCCGCTGCTGCCGCTGGTGGCTACGGGAAGGCAGCCCCGGGCGGGGGACCTTACTTGGGCATCCCGCGGGAGAAATCCGCGGGGACGATGATGTCCTCTCCGGACAGGTCGTGAACCGAGGGCCGGCCCAGCGCGAGCAGCGTCGAGTCGATGCCGCCGCGGAGCACGTCGAACACGTTCTTCACCCCCGCTGACCCGTTCGCGGCCAGCCCCCACAGGTAGGCACGGCCGATCATCACCGCGCGGGCGCCGAGCGCCAGCGCCTTGACCACGTCGCTGCCGCGCCGGATCCCGCCGTCAAGCAGGACCTCGACCTGGGCGCCCACGGCGTCGGCGACGGCGGGCAGCGCCCGGATGGAGGCAGGGGTGCCGTCCAGGTTGTTGCCGCCGTGATTGGAGACCGAGATGGCGGTAGCGCCGACGTCGGCACAGCGGCGCGCGTCGTCGGCCCGCATCACGCCCTTGACCATGAACGGTCCGCTCCACTGCCCGCGCAGCCAGGCTATGTCGGCCCAGCTGGCCGGCGGGGTCCGCATCCACTCGCCGTAGACGCCGAAGAACGTCGGAGCGGGCTCGCCGGGAGAAGCCATGTTGGGCACGGTGAGGTCGGGCAGGCCGCCGCTGCGCAGCCACCGGCTGACGTAACCCGGCCGGACGAGGCCCTCCGGGGCGTGGCGCACGATGGCCCGCAGATCCATCCGCTCCGGTATCGCCGGGCTGCCCCAGTCCCGGCCGTTGGAAAACGACCAGTCCAGGGTGACGATCAGCGCCTGCGCGCCGGCCCGGCGCGCTCGTTCGATCCTCTCCAGGATCTTGTCCTTACCGCCCGACCAGTAGACCTGGAAGAACGTCTTCGGGTTCACGGCGGCCACGTCTTCTACCGGCATGCTGGCGAAGGAGCTCAGACCCATCGCCGTGCCCGCCTCGGCCGACCCGCGCGCCACTCCGACTTCGCCCTCGGGGTGCACGGCCTGGACGCCGGTCGGCGACGCGATCACCGGCAGCGAGATCTCCTGCCCGAGGACCGAGGTGGCGATCTGCCTGGTCGCGGGCAGGTCCGCGACGTGCGGCGGGACGAACCGCAGCTCGCTGAACGCGGCCACGTTGTCCCGCAGCGTGGTGCCCTTCTCGGTGCCGGCCACCAGCGACAGGTATACCGATCTCGGCAAGCGCCGCCGGGCTCTCCTCCGCGCCTCCTCGACCGTCTCGAACCACTCGCTCGTGCTCGCCATCGGTCTCCCTTGCCGCAGCAGACTGCCTGACGTCCTATTTTGGCACTCAGTGCGGTAATTATCCAGCACGTAGTATCCACGATCATGTCCGCAGCTGGCTCAGGCGAGGAACTCCTACCGGACAGCCATCCCGACCGGCTCAGGTGGAACGCCAGGTACGCCGGCGGTTTCGTGCCGTCCTTCGTCGCTCATCCGGTCGCGGTGCGCGCGCTGGAGCTGGATCAGCCGGATGGACCGGTGGCCGACTTGGCGTGCGGCGCATCCGGCACCGCGTTGCTGGCCGCGGCGCACGGGCGGCACGTAACGGCGGTGGACGTCTCGGAGAGAGCGCTCGCGATGCTCGCCGCCGAGGCTCGCCGGCGAGGCCTGGATAGCCTGATCACGCTGGTCCACGCGGACCTCGGCACCTGGCACCCGGCGCCGGGCTCGTACGCGCTCGTGGTGTGCACCGGCTTTTGGGCGGCGGGTGTTTTCGCCGCCGCGGCCGACGCGGTGGCGCCCGGCGGGCTGCTCGGCTGGGAGGCGTTCACGGCCGAAGCCCGGTGCGCGCGCCCTGGTCTTTCGCCTGAGTGGTGCCTGGGACCCGGAGAGCCCGCGTCGCTGCTGCCCGCGCGCTTCGTGCTGCTGGACCAGCATGACACGCCGGACCCTGGGCGGGGGACGCGCAGGCAGATGCTGGCCAGACGGGACGGGTGACCGCATCGAACCGGGCTGCCGGCTGCCACGGTTCGTACTCGCCGCACGCGGGCTGGCATAAAGGGGAACCGCTGACGGTTGGCAACAGCCGGACAAGGAGGTACGGCAGTGAAAGCAGTGCGGTTCGATGAGTATGGGGGGGTTGACGTCCTGAAGGTCGTGGATGTGCCGCGGCCGGTGCCGGGTCCCGGTCAGGTGCTGATCCAGGTCAAGGCGGCAGGGATCAACCCCGGCGAGGCCAAGATCCGCGCAGGTCTGCTGCACGCCAGATGGCCAGCCACGTTTCCGTCCGGTCAGGGCAGCGACCTGGCCGGGATCGTCGCCGAGACCGGTCCGGGAGTGACTGGTTTCTCCGTTGGTGACGAGGTCATCGGCTTCACGGACAATCGGGCTAGTCAGGCCGAGTACGTCGTGGTCGAGGCGCAGGACCTGACCGCCAAGCCGCCCGGGGTGCCCTGGGAGGTCGCCGGGGCGCTGTACGTGGCCGGAGCCACGGCCTACGCGGCCGTGCGGGCGGTCGCGGTGACCCAGGGCGACACCGTGGTGGTCTCCGGAGCCGCCGGCGGGGTCGGGTCAATCGCAGTCCAGCTGGCCAGGCTGGCCGGGGCCACGGTGATCGGGCTGGCCAGTGAGCCCCACCACGAATGGCTGGCCGGACACGGGGTCGTTCCGGTGGCCTACGGCGAGGGGGTGGCCGGCCGGATCCGCCAGGCGGCCAGCAAGGTGGACGCGTTTATCGACACGGTTGGCGCGGACTACGTGGAACTGGCCCTCGAGCTCGGCGTGCAGCCGTCCCGCATCGATACGATCGCCAACTTCGAGGCCGTTGCGAAGTACGGCGTCAAGGCCGAGGGAAACGCGGCCGGGGCCAGCGCGAGCGTGCTCGCCGAGCTGGCGGAGCTGATCGCGGCCGGCCGGCTGGAGGTCCCGATAACGGCAGCGTTCCCGCTCGACCGGGTCCAGGACGCCTACCGCCTGCTGGGATCGGGCCACACCCTGGGCAAGATCGTCCTGTTGCTGTAAGACCGGGTTGCCGCCCCGGGACATAAAGGCCCCCTGCGCGTAGTGTCTCGTCGTATGAGCGAGAAGCTGCCGTTGTTTCCGCTCGGCGAGGTGCTCTATCCCGGCATGCTCTTGCCGCTGCACATCTTCGAGGAGCGGTACCGGCGGCTCGTCCGGGACCTGCTCGGCGGGCCCGAGCCCCGGCGCTTCGGCGTGATCGCGATCCGCAAGGGCCGCGAGACCGGGGTGGAGGGGGT
>JASHVM010000572.1:0-2855 GCA_030044595.1 Streptosporangiaceae bacterium | reverse complement strand
ATCTCCTCGGAGGTCCTCGTGCACCGGGTGCACGAGATGCAGCGCTCGCGGTCCAGCAGCACCTCGGTGGAGATCGCGACCGGTTTGGCGAAGGTCCGCTTGTGCTCGGTGAACCTGGTCTCGCCCTGGCCCGCGGTCATGGCCTGGTTCTGCAGCGGGCACTCGCCGCCCTTGTCGCACATCGGGCAGTCGAGCGGATGGTTGATGAGCAGGAACTCCATCACGCCCCGCTGCGCCTTCTCCGCGACCGGCGAGGTGAGCTGGGTGCGCACCACCATGCCCTCGGTGCACGTGGTGATGCACGAGGCCATCGGCTTGTTCTGGCCCTCGACCTCGACCAGGCACTGGCGGCAGGCGCCGATCGGATCGAGCAGCGGGTGATCGCAGAACCGCGGGATCGCGATGCCGAGCAGTTCCGCGGCCCGGATGATCAGCATGCCCTTGGGCACCGTGATCTCGAACCCGTCGATGGTCAGGGTCACCGTGTCCTGCGTGGTCTGCACTGTCATGGCGCGCTCCAGACCTTCGACGCCGCCGGGTCGAAGGGGCAGCCGCCTTCCTTTTGGTGCTGCAGGAACTCGTCCCTGAAGTAGCGGGCCGCGGAGGTGACGGGGGGCGTCGCGCTGTCGCCGAGCGCGCAGAACGCGCGGCCGGTGATGTTGTCGCAGATGTCCAGGAGCTTGTCGAGGTCCTCCTCGGTGCCCTGGCCGTGTTCCAGCCGGTCCAGGATGCGGACCATCCAGAACGTGCCCTCCCGGCACGGGGTGCACTTCCCGCACGACTCGTGCTGGTAGAACTCGGTCCAGCGGAGCACCGCGCCGACGACGCAGGTGGTCTCGTCGAAGATCTGTACCGACCTGGTGCCGAGCTGGGACCCGGCGGCGGCGACCGACTCGAAGTCCAGCGGCACGTCCAGGTGCTGGTCGGTGAGCAGCCCCGCCGACGAGCCGCCGGCGGTCCAGAACTTGAGCTGGTGGCCGGCCCGCATCCCGCCGGCCAGGTCGAGCAGTTCGCGCAGCGTGATGCCCAGCGGGGCCTCGTACGTGCCCGGCGTGGCCACGTGACCGGACAGGTTGAAGATCCCGAACCCCTTGGACTTCTCCGTGCCGACGCTGGCGAACCAGTCGCCGCCGTTGATGATGATCGGCGGCACGCTGGCGATGGACTCGACGTTGTTCACGTTCGTCGGGCGGGCGTACACCCCGGCCACGGCCGGGAACGGCGGCTTGTTCCGCGGCAGCCCGCGGCGCCCCTCCAGCGAGTCCAGCAGCGCGGTCTCCTCGCCGCAGATGTAGGCGCCGGCTCCGGCGTGCACGATGACGTCCAGGTCGAATCCGGAGCCGAGGATGTTCCGGCCGAGGTAGCCGGCCGCCTGCGCCTCCTGCGCCGCGTGCCGCAGCCGCCGGATCACGTGCAGCACCTCGCCCCGGACGTAGATGAACGCGTGGCTGGCCCGGATCGCGTACGAGGCGATCGCCGCGCCCTCCAGCAGCAGGTGCGGGTTGGCCATCATCAGCGGGACGTCCTTGCAGGCGCCGGGCTCGGATTCGTCCGCGTTGACCACCAGGTAGTGCGGTTTGTTGTCGCCCTGCGGCAGGAAGCTCCACTTCACCCCGGTCGGGAAGCCGGCCCCGCCGCGGCCGCGCAGCCCGGAGCTTTTCACGATCGCGATGACCTCGTCCGGCTGCATGCCGAGCGCCTTCGGCAGCGCCTGCCAGCCGCCGGACCGCCGGTACCCGTCCAGGGTGAAGATGTCGGGCTGGTCCCAGTGCGCGGTCAGGACCGGGGTCAGGGGGTCGGTCACCGCGGCTCCTTTGCTTGGTCGCTCGCCGCTCGGTCGCTCGCCGGGGCGGGCTCCGGGGCGGCCCACCCGTGCTCCTCGGCGATCTTGAGGCCGGCCAGGTCGGCCGGTCCCGCCGCGGGGCCCTCGGTGGCCTGGTCGTCGTTGAAGCCGGCCAGGATCCGGGCCGCCTCGCGCCAGCTGACCAGCCGCCGCGGGCCCCGGGTCGGGGTCACCGGGTTTCCCGCGCGCAGGTCGTCGGCGAGCTGACGGGCCGAGGCCGGCGTCATGTTGTCGAAGAACTCCCAGTTCACCATGACCACTGGCGCGTACGTGCAGGCGGCGTTGCACTCGACGTGCTCGAGGCTGACCTGGCCGTCGGGCGTGGCCTCGTCGTCGCCCACGCCGAGGTGCTCGTGCAGTTCGGCGAGTATCTGGTTGCCGCCCAGGACCGCGCACACCGTGTTGGTGCACACGCCGACGTGGAACTTGCCGACCGGGCGGCGCTTGTACATGGTGTAGAAGCTGACCACCCCGGTGACCTCGGTCTCGGTCAGCCCGAGTTGCTCCGCGCAGTACCTGATGCCGTCGGCGGAGACGTAGCCTTCCTCCGACTGGACCAGATGGAGCAGCGGCAGCAGCGCCGACCTCGACCCCGGGTACCTGCCGATGATCTGGGCCGCGTCCGCGTCCAGGCGGGAGCGCACGTCGTCGCTGAAGGGCATTACCGGTCCACGCCTCCCATCACGGGATCCATGCTCGCGATCGCGGGAATCAGGTCGGCGACCATGCCGCCCTCGCACATGGCGGCGACCGACTGCAGGTGGACGAACGACGGATCGCGCAAGTGCACCCGGTACGGCCGGGTCCCGCCGTCGCTCACCACGTGCGCGGCCAGTTCCCCGCGGGGGACTCCAGCGCGGCGTACGCCTGCCCGGCGGGCACCCGGAACCCCTCGGTGATCAGCTTGAAGTGGTGGATGAGCGCCTCCATGGACTGGCCCATGATGTGCGCGATGTGCTGCGGTGACGGGCCGAGGCCGTCGGGGCCGAGGGACAGCTGGGCCGGCCAGCCG
>JASHVM010000571.1:0-4626 GCA_030044595.1 Streptosporangiaceae bacterium | reverse complement strand
CCCGCCCTGGCGGTACCGAAGGTCAGATGCCAGCGGCTGCCACCGGACTCGCAGCGGCGGCAAGTCTTGCTATTCGGCTGCCCGCGTCGCTGCACACTGCCGTCACGCTGACAGGGGCCGAGGATGGGGCCGCGCGCTCTTCTTCCCGTCGCTGCTGCGCGGCCTCCCGGGCCGCCTGGGCTGATGCCTTGCGCTCTTCCTCGGCCCAGGCCCTGCTGGCCTGGTCTTCCAGCTTCTGCCGCTGCAGCTTGGCCTTGTGGCGAGCCCCGTACATCTGCGCGATCAGCGACCTACGTCTGGGCATCAGGCTCTCCGGCAGGCAAAGCGACACAGGGCTGCACTAGTTGTAAAACGGCACGCACTCAATGTAAAGACCGAGACCCGCCTCATCCGATGGTCTGCAGGGCCACAAGCCCGGCCTTCATCGCCGCGCAGATCATTGGCGGCGTTCTTGGCACCGTCCTGGCGGTGTTACCTGCTCTGACCCATCACCGCGTGCCCGTATCCAGGAGCCCGCGGCAGCGACTGGATTGTCCTTGGATAGGACTCAAGGGCGATGAGGACTTGGATCCCCGACGACAGCACCGCTGAATTGCGCTGAGCGTACCGTTGTCAGGTTTCAATAGCTGTAAACCTTGTTCGGTTGCGACGCGTCGAGTTGAGGGCAGATCGCGGAAACCGAACACGCAGTCGCCGGGTCATGTGCCGGGCCTTGTCTGTCACCGTGATCAATCTGCCCGGGCCAATCGTGCTCACTGGGGAGGACAGCCGTACACAGATTCCGTCGTCTGGTCGCAAGCGCCGCCGTGACTGGGCTGCTCACGCTGGGAGGACTGGCCGCGGCGACCGGGGCAGCGAGCGCCGGTACCATCGGCTCGTGCAGTTCGCAGGGTGAGTTTGCGGTCTGCTCTGCCAGCGGGACGGCTACCACGCCGATCACGATCACGGTCACCGTGACCTCCAGTCCCGACCAGACCGTGGACGTGAATTGGTCGATGGGATGCTCGCTGGGCTCCTCGGTGGCAGGTTCATCCGGGAGCTTTACTGCGACCAGCCCGGTGACCCGCACCCTGTCGCACCCATTCGGCCAGCCTGACTCGTGTGACGTCGTAGCTGGCGGGGGGCTTCTGGACGGCAGCGGCAGCATCCACGTCTCTATCGCCTCCTCTTCGACAGCCCCGCCCCCGCCGGTGCACGCGATTAAGGGATACGACGGCAAGTGCGCCGATGACACGGCCGACGATTCGGCCAACGGCACCAAGATCGAGCTCTGGACCTGCGACAACACCGCCGCTCAGAACTGGGCGTTCAGCAACGGCGAGCTGACCCACAACGGCAAGTGCGCCAACGACCAAAGCGACGGCAGCGGCGGCAGCAAGGTGATCCTGTACACCTGCACCCGCGCCTCCAATGACGTGTGGACGCACAACTCTGACGGCGAGTACGTACTCAAGGCACACAGCGGCAAGCTGTGCCTGGATGACCCGGGCTACTCGACGAAGAGCGGCACCCAGCTCATCATCTACACCTGCAAGAACAGCACCAACCAGCACTGGACCCTGCCATAGGCCAAGCGGCATGCGCAGTTCAGGGGCTTGCTCAGACGCCGCAGCCTTGCGCCAATCGGTCCTTGATCGCCTAGCCCGGCAAGCCTTATCGGCCCGCACGGCAGACCAGACGCGCCACCCGCCTGCGTTCCTGAGGTCCAGGGCCACGACGATGACGGCCGCGGCCACGACCGCGCCGACGGGCAGGATCCATCACCGGGAGCGGGACGGGCTGGTGGTGGGCTGTTTCGGGACATCGGTTTGGCTGTTCATCGTGGGTGTTTGTCTTTCTCGGCTCGGCTGCTCCGCGTGGATGCGTCCGCTGCCGACCGGGACAGGTAGCGCAGCACGGCTAGCACCCGGCGGTGGTCGTCATCGCTGGGGGGCAGCCCGAGCGCGTCGTAGATGTGCGAGACGTGCTGGACCACCGCCTTGTCGGTGATCGACATCTGGCGGGCGATCGAGGCGTTAGTCCGGCCCTCGGCCATCAGCGCCAGCACCTGGCGCTGGCGGTCGGTGAGCCGCTCCAGCGCATCACCGTCGCGCCGGGCGCGGGCGAGCATCAGCGCGACCACCTCCGGATCCAGCACCGTGCCGCCCGCGGCTACCCGCTCCAGGTCCGCGCAGAAGGTGGCCACGTCGGCGATCCGCTGCTTGAGCAGGTAGCCGACCCCGGAAGAGTTTGCGCTGAGCAGTTCGACCGCGTACCGGCGCTGCACGTACTGGGATAGCACTACCACCGCGGTGCCCGGCCATTCCCGCCGGATTTCCAGGGCGGCCCGCAGCCCCTCGTCGGTGCGGCTGGGCGGCATGCGGATGTCGGTGACTACCAGGTCTGGACGGCGCTCGGCGACGTGGCGGACCATTTCAGCGGCGTCGGCGGCGCTGGCCACCACCGTGAACCCGGCGTGTTCGAGCACATGGGTGAGCCCCTGCCGGAGCAGGGCCTCATCTTCGCCGATCACGATCCGCATGGCAGCTCCACGCCCAGCGTGGTGCCCGCACCGGGACGGCTGTCGCAGCGCAGCCGGCCGCCGAGGGCCTCCACCCGGTCGGCCAGCCCGCGCAGCCCGCTACCCCCGTCACTGCCTGCGTCCAGGCACGCCCCGCCGATCCCGTCGTCACCCACCTCGATGACCAGCTGACCGCCGGTGCGGGCCAGACGGACCCTCAGTTCGTCGGCCCGGGCGTGTTTGAGGGCGTTGGCCAGCCCCTCGGCCACCACGAAATACGCGGTGCTCTCCACCGCAGCAGGCAGCCTGCGGTCGGCGCCGCAGAGGCCGTCGGTATCCAGGCGGGTGCGGATCGGCATCCGGTCGGCCAGGTCCTCCACCGCGGCGGCCAGCCCGCGCTCGATCAACCCGGCCGGCATCACCGCGTGCACGAACGAGCGCAGCTCGGCGGCGGCCGCATCAATCCCGGCCCGCAGCGCCTCGGCCGCCTCCGACATCGCCGTGGTCGCGTCCGGGTCCTTGGCCAGCTGCTGGGCGTCCAGGGCTAGCAGTACCAGCCGCACCTGCAACCCGTCGTGCAGGTTGCGGGCGACCAGGCGGCGCTCCCGGTCGCTGGCCTGCACGATGCGGGCGCGCGAGCGGCGCAATTCTGCCTCCCCGGCCCGCAGCTGCGCGGTCAGCCGCTCGGCCTCCACCGCCAGGGCCAGCACCTGCCCGGCCGCGCGCACCGGGGCCGCATCGTCGATCAAGGTAGCGTCGTAGACGATGGCCCCCACTCGCCGCCCGGCCGAGGTGATCTCGGCGGCCGCCCGCCCAGCCCCGGCCGCGGGCAGCGCCACCGGGGCACCGGCGGCGTCCACGTAGCCGTGCCGGCCGGGGAGCCAGAACACCACCTGGAGGGAGGGATCGCCCAGGGTGCGCGCGAGCGCGTCGGCTAGCCCCGGGCGGGTGACGGCCGCGGTGGACAGCCAGGCGCCGAGTTCGGCGATTTCCCCGGTGCGGGCGAACCCGCCGCGCAGCAGCACCAGGACGAAGGCCACCGGCACCCCGGCCAGCAAGGCCACCTGCACGGTGAACCGGGTCGGCGCGCCGAGCAGCGGGTCGAGCCAGGCGCTGAGCGCGACCAAGAGCACCGCCAGCATCCCGTAGCCGTACAACGGCAGCAGCACCCGGCGGCGGGCCCGGTCGGCGCGCCGCAACCGCCCGGCCAGGATAATCGCGGTGGCGGCCAGGACCGCGCTGGCGGCGGCGTGGGTGGCGTCCGCGCTGAGGGCGGCCAGGTCGGGCCGGTCGGTGACGGCCAGCACGCCGTCCGGTCCGGTCGCGGCGGCGAACACGTGTTGCGGGAGCCCGTCCAGCAGGGCGACGACATAGACAGCGACAGTGGCCGCGCGGGCGGCCCGGCTGCGGAGCCGCCCGGAGGGGAAGGCCAGCAGCAGGTGGACCACCACCGCCGCCGGCACGACGCTCAGGATCACTGCTGGCACGCTCAACACCGGGCTGGTGGTGTTGACCAGCCCCGCCACCAGCCAGCTTACGGCCCCGGCGACCAGCAGGGCGCCCATGCGGTTACTCGGCCGCCGCCACCACGCCACTAGCCCGGCCGCGGCATAGATCCCGCCCGCTGCTACCGGCTCGGCCAGCAGCCACAGCGGGCCGAACGGACTGGCGGCCAGCAGCACGATCTCCATCCCGCCCAGCACGGCGACGGCCACGCCCAGCAGCACCAGCGCACCGTGCAGTGACCACGACACCGGGAATCGCCCGCTTGCCGGCAGGGTCATACCGTCGAGACTGCCAGCTCATCCCGTGCCTGCCAAGGGACCCAAGTCCAGCCCCAGGCAGGAGACCTGCGTCTTCCCCAAGAGGCGACCTGGGCCTATGGGCAACCGCGGCCCGTCCTGAGAAGGTCGAATGGCGGCTCGACGCGACGGGCTTGGTCGAGGATTACCGGTTGCCGGACGAGCCGAGGGTACCGGCTGCTGGAAGAGGAGATGGGTTTCATGGCAGTAGCGGAAGACCTGCGGATCATCGGGGTCAAGGTCGACTCGCGGGACGCAGCCGACCAGGTTGTGGACCGGCTGGACCAGATGGTCGATGCCGGCCAGGCGACGATCCGCGAGGTG
>JASHVM010000570.1:0-3679 GCA_030044595.1 Streptosporangiaceae bacterium | reverse complement strand
GGAATCCAAGTTCAGGGATGTCCGTTGCTCGCGGGCCCATGGCGCACCTCCCGGCTGCCGCAGCAGTCTACCTCCGCCGGTTCGGCCAGCCCAAGGCGTCGAGCGGCGCGGTCGGGTGTCCTTTCCCCAAGGTACGAGCCTGCCTGTGACAGGCCGGGCGGCCAATAGGGGTGCCTTCAGTCCCGGGTTCGGGTTCTCCCGCCCGGGTCATCGGGTTAACCCGAGCACGAGGTCCGGGCGTGCGCGGTTTGTGGGGTTCACCCGATTGCCGGCGGCGTCGGCCGCCAGCCACAATTCCCTGGGTGGCGGGCCGGATCCTGATTGTCGACGACAGTCCGGACTTCCGCGCGATGGCGGCAGAACTGCTGGCCGCTCGTGGTTTCGAGATGATCGAAGAGGCGGCGGACGGGAAGCAGGCGCTGGCCGCCGTGGCCAGGAAGTGTCCGGACGGGATACTCCTGGACATCAACCTGCCCGGACCGGACGGGTTCACGGTGGCCGTCTCGCTGGCCGCCTCCTGCCCCGGGATCCGGATCGTCTTGACCTCTGCCGACACTGACCAGGTCCCAGCCGAGGTGCTGAAGGCCTGTACGGCGGCCGCGTTCGTGCCCAAGCGGGAGCTCGCCCTCGCCGACCTCCGCGCGCTGTTGTCTAGCTAGCCGGGGCGGGGTACTCACGGACGGAGCCGGGCCGGACGCGGAAGCCGCGCAAGTCAGGCCCGCAGGTACGTGAGGACGGCCAGGACCCGGCGGTGCTGGTCGGGCGACTGATGCAGGCCGAGCTTGTCGAAGATGCTGGTCACGTGGCGCTCCACGGCGGCCACGGTGACCGTGAGCTCGCGCGCGATCCCCACGTTGGAGCGGCCCTCGGCGATCAGGGCCAGCACCTGGCGCTCGCGCGGGGTCAGGTTGGCGAGAGGACCAGTCTTCCGCTTGCGGCCCACCAGCCGCGCGACCACGTCGGGGTCGAGCGCCGACTCGCCCGCGGCGACGCGGCGCACCGCATCGGTGAACGTGCGCAGATCGCCGACTTTCTCCTTCAGCAGGTAGCCGACCCCTTGAGCGCCGTCGGCGACCAAGTCGAACACGTAACTGTCCTCAAGGAACTGGGACAGCACCAGTACGCCCGTCCCCGGCTGGGCGGCGCGGATCTGAAGCGCCGCCTGTAGCCCGTCATCAGCGTGATCGGGGGGCATCTGGATGTCGGCGATGACCACGTCCGGGCTGTTCACGCGCGCTATCCGGACCAGGTCGCGCGCGTCCGCCGCCGCGCCGACCACATCGAACCCCGCGTCCCGCAGCACATGCACGATGCCCTCTCGGACGAAGGACTGGTCCTCGCCGATGATCACCCGGATGTGCGGTGGCGCACTCACGTCACCAAGCTTGCC
This sequence comes from Streptosporangiaceae bacterium, assembly GCA_030044595.1. Lineage (GTDB taxonomy): Bacteria > Actinomycetota > Actinomycetes > Streptosporangiales > Streptosporangiaceae > Palsa-504. Next base: position 2,289 of record JASHVM010000570.1, on the reverse strand, counting down.
CTGCCCGCCGCGATCACCTCGCCTCGGGTTAGCCCCAGGGCGCACACGGGCGATCCCTAGCCCGGAACTGAAGGCCGCTCCATTGGATCAACGCCGCGGCGACGGGAGCCTTGCCCTATGCGCAGCCAAGCCCGCCAGAGGAAGGAAGGCTCATGTCCAAGGTCACCGTCGGCCGGGAGAATTCCGCCGACATCGAGATCTACTACGAGGATCACGGGGCCGGCCAGCCGGTGGTGCTGATCCACGGGTACCCGCTCAGTGGCCGCGGCTGGGACAAGCAGGTCCCGGCCCTGCTGAAGGCGGGCTGCCGGGTCATCACTTACGACCGGCGCGGGTTCGGCCAGTCCAGCCAGCCCGCCACCGGGTACGACTACGACACCTTCGCCGCCGACCTGCACACCCTGATGGAGCGCCTCGACCTGCGCGACGCGGTCCTGGTCGGGCACTCCATGGGGACCGGGGAGGTCACCCGCTACCTGGCCAGCTACGGGTCAGGGGAACATCACCCGCTCCAGCTCGGGCACAACCGGCCGCGGGTAGCCAAGGGCGTGCTGGTCTCACCCATCCCGCCGTACCTGCTGCAGGCGCCCGACAACCCCGACGGGGTGCCCGGCAGCGTGTTCGACGGGTTCGCCGCCGCCGCGGCGGCCGACACCCCGGCCTGGATGAAGGGCTTCCTGGACACCTTCTACAACTTCGACACCCTGCGCGGCACCCTGGTCAGCGACCAGGCCTGGCAGGCCAGCTGGAACCTCGCCGTCACCGCCTCAGCCGCCGCCGCTGTCGCCTGCATCGGCACCTGGACAACCGATTTCCGCGCCGACCTGCCCAAGATCGACGTGCCCATGCTGGTCCTGCACGGGGATGCGGACCAGGTCCTGCCGCTGGACAAGACGGCCAAGCGGCTGCCAGGCCTGATCAAGGACGTGCAGCTCACCGTCGTCGAGGGCGGCCCGCACGCCATCCCCTGGACCCACGCCAGCCAGGTCAACACGGCCCTGCTGGATTTCCTGCGCAGCTAACACCCCGAAGGAGCCACCATGTCGAACCACTTCAGCGCCGACAATCTCAAGTTCCCCGGCGATGACCGCCGCCTGGACTTCACCGACCTGTTCGTGTTCACCTCCCCCCAGGACCCGGACACGACGGTGATCGTCATCGACTCGAACCCGACCAGCGCCCCGCCGCCGATCCCCGCCCCGGTGACCGGGCCGGAGTTCTACCCCGGCGCGGTCTACCGGATCAACATCGACGCCGACGCTGACAACCTGGCCGACGCCGCGTTTACCTTCACCTTCTCCGAGTACCGGGACGGGGCGCAGACCGGGACCGCCTGGTACGCCACCGGCCAGGCGGCCCGCGAGCCCGGGCCGGCCGGCGAGGTGATCGCCGAGTCGTTCCCGGTCAGCTTCGAGGCCACCGCCCGCCCCGTCCAGGCCGGCCGGATCCGGCTGGCGGCCGGGCTGCGCTCCGACCCGTTCTTCGCCGACGTCGAGGGCGCCCTGCACGGCTTCGCCTGGACCGGGCACGACGACTTCGCCGGCAACAACGTCGACTCCGTCACGCTGGAGGTGCCCAGCCAGATGCTCGGCGGCGGCACCATCGGCGTCTGGGCCTCGATCAGCCGGTACACCGACGACGGCACCCTGGAGCAGCTGGACCGCGGCGGGAACCCGACCATCAACCCGTTCATCAACCCCGACGGCCAGAAGAACCTGTTCAACGCCCGGCAGCCCGCCGACGACGTGGCCAACTACCTGGGACCATGGACGCAGATCCTGCAGAACGCCGGCGGCTACACCCCCGAGGCGGCCAGGGCCGCCGCCCTGCAGGTGCTGCCCGACGTCCTGCACTACGACCGGACCCGGCCCGCCACCTACCCCAACGGCCGCGTCATGACCGACGACGTGTACAGCCTGCGTTTCGCCTGGCTGACCAACGGCAAGGTCCCCCCGTCCGGCCTCAAGCCACACGACGACCTGCTCGCCCGCTTCCCCTACACCGGACCCCCGAACCCCTAAACGCCGCACCGCGCCGGACAACTCACAGAGCGGAGCTGGACCATGCGAGAGTTCCTGGTCGAGGTCACCACCACGGTGCCCGAGGGCACCAGCCAGGACGAGGTCGACCGGCGGCGCGCCGCCGAAGCGGTTCGCGCCCGGGAGCTGGCCGTGACCGGCAACCTGGCGCGGCTGTGGCGCCCGGCCGGCGAACTGCGCAGCATCGGCATCTGGCGGGCTGCCGGGAGTTGAACAGGTTCTTCTGGCCGTCGGGGTTGATGAACGGGTT
>JASHVM010000569.1:0-2617 GCA_030044595.1 Streptosporangiaceae bacterium | reverse complement strand
ATGATCAGCAGGGCCAGGCCCGCGCCCGCCACCACGAGCCCGGGCACGACCGGCCACGGGCTGCCGTTCACCCCGACGTGCGGAGCCGCCAGCGAGACGCCCGTGATGCCGGCCGCCATCAGTACCCCGCCGATGGCCAGCACGCTGCGGCCATGGCGCTGCGCCAGCGGCACTGCCGCCGGCGCCCCGATGAAGCTGCCGACGCTGAACGCGACCGAGGTCAGCCCCGCCTTCAGCGGCGAGAAGTCCTCGCCGGCCTGCAGCCACAGCGCGAAGGCCAGGAAGAAGCCCTGCATGCCCGCTGCGAAGGCCAGCTGCACGCCCAACCCGGCCGCGAACGCCGGCACCCGGAACAGCCCCACCCGCAGCAGCGGCGCGGTGTTGCCGTCCCGCCGCCCGGCCCGCCGGGCCTCCAGCAGCCCCAGCGTCACCAGCCCGGCCACCCCGGCCGTGAGCAGCACCCACACCCAGGTCGGCCAGCCGAGCTGCTGCCCCTCCAGCAGCGGGTACACGATCGCGATCAGCGACCCGGCCAGCACCACCGCGCCCGGCACGTCTGGCCGCCGCGCGCCCGGATCCCGGGTCTCGGGCACGAACCGCAGCCCGGCGATCAGCGCGCAGGCCGCCACCGGCACGTTGACGAAGAACACCGCGCGCCAGCTCCACCCGAACAGGTTCGCGTCGGTCAGCAGCCCGCCGAGCACCAGCCCGACCGCCGAGGCGAAGCCCAGCATCGCGCCGTAGAGGCTGAACGCCTTGCCGCGCTCGGCCCCGGCGAAGACCGCGCGGAACGTGGCCAGCACCTGCGGCGCCATCGCCGCGGCGGCGGTCCCCTGCACCACCCGGGCCGCGATCAGCTCCGCCCCGGATCCGGACAGTCCCGCCGCCAGGCTGGCCAGCCCGAAGACGGCCGCCCCGGCCAGGAACACCCGCTTGCGCCCGTACCGGTCGCCCAGGTTCCCCGCGATGATCAGGGCGGCCGCGAAGGCCAGCATGTACCCCGACACCACCCACTCCAGCTGGGTGGCGCTGGCGTGCAGGTCACGCCGGATGGTCGGCAGCGCCACGTTGACGATCGTCACGTCGATCATGTCCATGAGCGCCCCGACGACCATCACGATCGCCGCGAGCCATCGCCGCGGGTACCCGGCTGCCGCGCCCGGCCGCCTCGTCACGGCCACTTGACTCGTCGTCACGCCCAGGCTCCTTCGAACGAAGTTCGTCTCTCGAACGCCGTTCTATCATGGACCATCGATCGAGTCAAACGTTGTTCGAGTCTGGTACAGTGTTAAAGAGTGCGCGCTCGCACGGAGGTCCCATGCCGAACAATCCCGCAGACTCCTCGGCAGCCGATCCCTCCGGTCTTTCCGGTCTCTCCGACCGCGGCCCGGACATCCCCCCGCCGCCCTGGCAGCGCGCCCCCGACCGCTCAGCCCGGCGCCGCCGCGAGCCGATCAGCCGCGACGCCATCGTCGCCGCCGCGCTCGACCTGCTCGACCGCGAGGGTCTGACGGCCCTGAGCATGCGCCGTCTGGCCGACGAACTCGGCACCGGCGCCGCCTCCCTGTACTGGCACGTCGGCAGCAAGGACGGCCTGCTGGACCTCGTCTTCGATGAGGTCATCGGCGAGGGCAAAGTCCCCGACCCCGATCCCGACCGGTGGCAGGACCAGCTCAAGCAGGTCGCCCGCGACCAGCGCGCCGCCAGCCTGCGCCACCCCTGGCTCGTCCGCGTCTCCATCGGCCGTATCCCGATGGGCCCCAACGCCCTGCGCTACTCCGAGCGCATCCTGGCCATCCTGCGCGCCGGCGGCCTTCCCCCGCACCTGGCCGTGCAGGGTTACCTGCTGCTCATCGCCACCATCAACGGCTTCACCATCGACGAAACCGGCGTCGACGACAGCGCCGACCCGGCCGCCAACACCTCGCTCACCGACCCCGAAAGCCGTCAGCGGGCCGCCGCGGTAGCTCGCGACTACATCGCCTCGCTCCCCGTCGCCCAGTTCCCCACCATGACCGCGCTGGCCGACGAGTTCGCCCTGGCCGATCCCGACGAGCGCTTCGACCTTCTCATCGACATCTTCATAGACGGCCTGTCCCGCCACGCTGTTTCGTCTCCGGCCGGGCCTTCTCCCACCTCGGCCGGCCAGCCCGGCGTGCCGTGAGGCGGTCCATGGTCTCGAAGGGGATCTGCTGGTAAGGGCGAGCCAGGTCGGGGCCCCGGACGGTCCGCAACCGGCACCGGCCATCAAGTCGGCGGCGGCGCGGCCAGCGCGGGCAGGCTCACGCAGCTCGGCGGCGGAGGCGAGGTCAGGGTGGCTCCCGAGAGCGTGCCGTGCGCGGTGGTCTCCACGCCGACCACGAGGATGTCCCCGGGCGGGATGCCCTGCGCCTGCACGGTGATGGACCCGCCGCGCGAGATGCCCGTCTGGATCATGACTCCCCGCGGCGGCACGGCACCCGGGAGCGAGTGAAGGCTCGGGCAGCCCGGCTGGACCGGCACGACGACCACCTGCTGGTCGCCGAGCTGCCGGAGCCGGGCATTGGCCGCCGCTATCCCGGAGCTCTGGTAAACCGCGAGCGTGACCGTGCCGTCGGGATTCTTCGTTACCGCGTAG
>JASHVM010000568.1:0-14849 GCA_030044595.1 Streptosporangiaceae bacterium | reverse complement strand
CCCGCCGGAGGCGCCACGCCGGGCCAGCCAGCTTGGCCGGAGATCGGCTCGTCGGTGCCCGCGCACTGCGATTTTCCGGCTGCCAAAGGGTCTTGATAACGATCCTCGCTCAAATGATCACTATCCGTGTCCATGACAGACCCCAGTTCAGCCACTTCGCGATCGAGATGCCGCGATCCTCGCCGATCTCTGCTACTGCGTACGGGTGATCCGGCGTTTCACGGATCGTCCCGCGTTTGATGTTACCCATTGAGAGCGATAGTGTACAGCGGGCTATTTTTGCGATCTGCGGGACCCGCTCCGCCATCTCGGCTACGCGGGTCCACGCCATGGCCCACACAATACGTGAGATGAAAAATAATTTCTAATTATGGCATTAAATAGTAGACTGCGATGCGACGCGGCGGCCGTCTGGTCCTCGCCGGGCCGGTCGCGTCCGCCGCAGCCTGCGTGGCGAGCGGGTGAGAGCGGCGCCCTCAGGGTCGAGGGCCGGTCTCCTGGGACTGGATCAGGCCGTAGCCGATCGCCTGGGCCGTGGTCATGGACCGGCCGCGGCGCGCGTCCTCGCGGATCTCGTCGACCTCGCGGCCGGTCACGTCGGCGAGCCTGAAGTACAGCGTGTCGAGCATGCGCGTTGCCTGCTGCTCGCGCGCGGTCAGCGCGGTCACCGAACCGCGGAACTCCAGCCTCGGCTCGGTGAGAGTAAAGGACGCGTTCGGGTAGCCGGACCGGCGCGGGCAGGACGCGAGGACGCCCAAGGCCGGACCGCTGATATCGCCGCTCACGCACCCATGCACCGAGGCGCGCAGCACGTCGAGGATGCCCATGACGGTGAGAGCAGAGGGCAGTTCGGCCCGCAGGTTCTGCAGCTCCAGGCGGATCGGCGTCTCCGCCTCGGCATCCAAGGTGAGCAGCTGGGCCGAGAGCCTGCCGGCCGCGTCGTCGTCCAGGACACCAGAAGCGAGCACGATCCGCTTGTCGAGCAGCCGCTCGTACAGGCTGCTCCGCCAGCTGCCCTGCGGGTCCGGCCACACGCGGGTCGGCGACACAAACGGGGCCTGCGGCGGCGACGGCATGGCGGGCCGGCCTGGCTGTTCCGGCCACGGCGGGATCAACGGCACGTGTGCCTGCCACGTCCGCGGCGGCAGCGCGGGGTCCGTCATCGGCTGGCTCCTTCCTCGGGACGGCTGAGTTTCCAGCTGATCTGGCCGCCGACGGCGGCCGCGTAGCGTTCGAGCGTGGAAGCGCGCACGTCCGCGGTGCCCGATTCGAGCCGGGCCACCGCGGACTGGGAGGTTCCCATCCGGGCCGCGACCTCGGTCTGCGACAGGCCGACCGCCTGCCGCTGCTGGGCCAGCTCGCGGACCAGCCGACCCCGGTCTGCTGCCATCCGGGCCGCCTGCTCACCAGCCCTGCGGCGTAGCGCCATCTCGCGAAAGCCGGGCATGAGGGGCAGCCCCACGCCCAGCTCGCCGAGAGCCGGCCCGGAAACCTCAGGAATCTCGGAGGTCTCGGAGGTCTCGGGAGTCCGGTCCCGCTTGCTGTCCATACCTTTAAGAATATCTCATATTCGAGATAACACCGGCCGGCGGCCCGGTAGTTCGCCGGGCCGGGCTCACGGGGCGCTGGCCTGGTAGCCCGCGTCGAGCATCCGGGGCGGGCGATTTCCCGCAGCCCGCCGATAGCCCCGCGGGAAACACCCGAGCGGTTTATGCCGAGCTCTGCCGCTCGCGCAAGGCACAGATACCCGCGAAATTTACCCGCATCGGCGTGGCAAATAGTCCTCAGCGCGTACGTCGCTAAGATGGCGGCGTGATGGGCTCGATTGCCGACCTGATGAAATGGATGGCACTGACGTGCGGTTCAGGCCTTTGCATGAGCGCTGACCGAGGAAATCCCGGCACCCTGTCATTACGTACCGTTTAGTGCGCTGAGATGTTAGGAGCAGTGTCCGTGCGTTCTCGGCGGTGGGGAAACGCAGTCAGATCTCTTAGGCCGGGCGGTGACGGCTTTGAGCCCAGCCGTCGTCATGTACTGGTGGGCGGCATTGGCGCCGGCGCGCTCCTGGCGTTGCCGGATATAGGCTCGCGCGCCCGGCCTCGTGTATCTGACCAGCCCGCTTCGCGGCATGCCTTCCTATACGGAACGCCGGATCCGGACCAGGCTGCTGATGGGTCTTTGGTCGCTGCGACGTACCCGATATCACGGGTCGCTTCATCACCTGCGCCGGTCCCGGTCGCCGTGAAGCTCGCCGCTACGCCGGTCTCGTCGCCGGACCAGACCCTTACCGCCGTAGCGACCGTGGATATGGTGCACGACGGGGCCAAAATAACATTGGCTCTTCTTGATGCGACCTCGGCCGCTGTTGCCCGTCAGGCGTCGGTGACCGTAACTGGCGTCCCGGGCGATGCGAACGTTCTCGTGACGCCGGTTTTCGCTCCTGGCTCGGCAATTGTTTCCTTGGTCCTGGCGATCACGCAACCCGCGGGCAAACGCCTGGGCCGCAAGCTGGACCCGCGTACGGGCAGCCTTGCGACCCAGTGGGCGACCGCCTGGAGGTCGCATCATGCGCTGGCTTATTTCGATCAGCGCAGCGGCACTATCAAGGGACCGTTCCACCTTCCCGATGAGCCGTCTCTGGCCTTGTCCACCGCTGCGGCCAATAGCTCGGATCTGCTGTTGTGGACAACCAGGGAGCCGCAGCCGGGTGATCCAGCCGAGGTCCGGGCGCGGGCATCGTGGTCCCGGCTGAGCGTGTTTCCCCTCGGCTCGGGGACGGCCAGGCTATCGGTGCCAGTTCCTCCGCCGTGGCCAGGCGGGGAGCCTGTCGCAACGCTGCCGACCGGTGACGTCGCGCGTCTGGTCAGGGGCCGCGATGTACAGGTGTGTTCGGCCCGGACCGGAGAAGTAACCGAGCTGGGAATCGCGGCGTTCGGTCTGGCGCGCGCGAAGCCGAGCGCCGTCACCATGCAGGCCCGCCCGGACGGCACCGTGTTCATGACCAAGCCAGGGGCCGGGGTGGCCGTGATAGCCGATCCCGCGGACTCGTTCCGGACGACGGCCCAGGTTAGGTTTCCTGTTCCCGCGTCGCCGCTGGGCGCTCCGTGGAGCAAGGCGGTCCTGTCACCGGCGGGTGAGACCTTGTACGTCCTCGGCCCGGCGGCTACCGGCGGCCTTCGCGCCTACGATGTGCGTTCCGGCAAGTTGGCCGCCTCCTACAGCGCGGGCCGTCAGTATGACGGGCTTTACCAGTTGTCCAGCGGGACGCTACTCGCGGTGCGGCCCGAAAACCCGCGGCTGGCGTTTTTCTCTGCTGACCTCGGCCTACTCGGAACTGCGGAGACCAACCTTTACGTGTCAGCCGTCTTTTAGCGCGGCAGCGTGCAAGTACCAGGTCCCTCACGGAGGAAGATAAGTTATGACGGGATACGATACCGCAGGTGCGATACAAAACACCTACGCGTCGGCGCAGGCCGAATTCGGCGCGGACCCGGCCTTCTGGATTCGCTACTTCACCCCGTCACCGGCGGCCGACTTGTTCGATGAGGACGCCCTAGCCGAAAGCCAGGGCGCCTGGGACAGCGGCGGCCCCTACGTAGGCTGCATTTCCTCGCCCACGCAGTCCCGGCTGAGCGGATCCGCGGCCGAAGGCCAGGCGGACGCGCAGGCCTTCGCCGCCGCGATGCTCGCCGCCTACTATGCGGCCGGCCCGATCAACCTGCCATCGGGCGGCCAGCTCTACTGCTGGCTCGATCAGGAGTATTCGACGCCGCTCAGCTCGAGTTACTGGAACGCGTGGGCGAATTACCTGGCGGATTACAATTTTGCGAACTTGGATTCCTATCCGCTATACCCGTGCCTTTACTGCGATCCATACTCGCCGTATCCCAATTGCTCCACCATCGCCGAGGCGCAGGGCGTCGATGTGCCCAGCGCCATCTGGTCCAGTGAGCCTGAGCCGTGCGGAAGCCTGACCACGCCGCCGCCCTGGAACGCGGATGTATGCGAGACGGTACCCACCCGGCTCTGGCAGTTTGGCGAGCAGGGCGCGTGCAACTACACGGCCAATGTCGACCTCGACGAGGACGCCCCGGGATTCTCCACATCCGCCCATTGCCTCCAGGTCATATCGAGGCCTTGAATGCGGTTGGGTGGTCAGTATTAATCACGTCACAGGGCCGATCATCTCCGGGCTGGCCGTCAGCTGCGGGGCGGTTCTCGCCGTGGCCGGGACGAGCAAGGTGTACCGCGGCGTACGCGGCCTGGAGGACATGACCGCCATCAGCAGGGCGCTGCGGATGCCGCGGCGCCAGTGGCGGCTGTTTCAGCTGGCGGCCGGCGCGGCGGAGTGCCTGACCGGCATCCTCGTGTGCAGCCGAAGGTACCCGGTGCTCGCCGGCGCGGCCCTGGCCGCCCTCGGGGCTGTGTTCTGCGCCCTGCTCGGCTACGTGCTCGTCAAGCAGATTCCCGGCGGCTGCGGTTGCGTCAGGTGGCGCGCGGCACCCGAGACGGCGGCCGGGGTGCCGACCTGGCGGGCCGTGGCCCGCAGCGGGATGCTGCTCGGCGCGGGCATCGCGTACGTGATGGTCTTTTCAGATGCCGCGAACGGGACGCGCCAGTTGTGGTTCGGCGTTGGCGTGGCGGCCGGGGGAACTGCGCTGGCGCTGCTGAGCATGCCCGTACCGGTACGCACTCCCGTCTGCCGCAGGCCGCTGTGGCGCCGGACGCGCACGACACTGCGCGCGCTGGCCAGCCATGAGACGTTTACGGCGATGGCCGCCTCGGCCGGGCCCTTCCAGCCTGTGGCCCGGTACCGCCGGACTGGATGCACCGACGAATACTGGTTCACGGCGCTGACTGACCAGGGCAGCCAGGACGTAATATTCCGGATCTATCAGGCGGTACCGGGCGCACGGCTCGCCGTACATGCCTCGCTGCGGGATGCCCAGATGCCGGGAACGAGCCGGCCGACCCAGGCCATCACCGTAGCCGATGTCCTCGGCGCGCCGCCATCTCAAGCCGTTAAGCCCTTAGATTACGAAGGGAGACGCTATGAGGTTCCAGATGGCCCGTGATCCGCGGGCGCGATCGGTGCCGTGCCGCGGGCTCGCCAGTTCGGGAGCCCGTAGCCGCACGGTCACCGTCTGCGCGCTGGCCGCGGCGGCATGCGCGCTGGTCACGACCGCGTGCGGCAGCCAGAGCTCACCAGGTACGACGGCGTCGCCCGGTTCGGCGTCACCCGCGAGCACGGGCAACTGCGTCACATCTCGGCTGGAAATCAGCCTCACCGACACCGGCGCCCTGGCGGGCCAGGCGGGCGGCTACCTCAAGTTCACCAACGACAGCAGCACCCCCTGCCGCGTGAGCGGCTGGCCTGCCGTGATCGGGCTGACGGCCGACGGGCGCGCCATCCCGCTGCGGCGCGTGCAATCGACCATGTTCGGCGCCTGGCACTATAGTGCCCCGCCACCGGTGGTAACGCTCCAGCCACGGGATTCCGCTTACGCGGTCGTCGTGGCCGACGACAAGCCAGCCGGATCCGCTACCAGCTGCCCCGCACCGTACGTCCGCCTCCAGGTGACCCCGCCGGGCGATTCGCAACATGTGACCATCTCCGCCTGGCTGCCCGGCGCAGGCTCTTACCTGCCGGCCTGCACATCGGCGGACGGCTCGCCGACAGCTGGCACGTCGACGATAACAACGCTGGCCAGCCTTCCGCACTAGGCCGCCGGGCCGGAGGGCGCCGGATGCCAGTCGTCCGGTGAACGGGGCAAACGAGACTGGCAGGAGCTCTTCGGTGGCCCGTCTCGCCGGGCCGAGGGCACGCCGACCGGCCAGGTGGCTTCGGCCCAGACGGTGCGCCCCGGGCGGGCGTCGGCGTAGCCCCACCGGCTGGTGCAGGCGGCCACCATGGCGAGTCCGCGCCCGCCCTCAGCCATCAAGTCCAGGGCGCCCGCCGCCGGGACGGACGGTCCGCCCTCGTCGGTCACCGCGACCCGGGCCACGCCGTCTCGCGGGAAGCCGACCTCAACGGTGAACAAGCCGCCGTTCCCCGAGGCGCTATGCGCGATGGCGTTCGCGCAGAGCTCCGACACGCACGTCATGAGGACCTCCCGGGCCGGACAGCCGGCCAGGAGCTCAGCCACGAACCTGCGTGCCTCGGGCACAGACGCGGGCGTGCCGCGGAAGATACGAACCCAGGCTCGCGCCGATCTGACCGAGCCGAAGGAATCCAAGTGAAGCACCGGGTAGGCACCGCTCACCTTAGGTCACCCCCTGAAAACTGACTTCTACCCTCGGTGACGCGCCGGGGCCCGGGCCGGTTCACGCGCAATTCTTAACGATTCGTGACCAACCTCGCCGCGGCGCCAGGACCGGGTGCACGGCCGACGCGGGCCGGCTTATCCGCGGGACTGGGAGGCGGCGGCGGCCGCAGCAAGGCGCCGTCCAGGGCTGACGCCACGGCCCGTTATGAAATTAGCTGGTTGGATCGGTGTTTCGCACCTTTTGCCCCTTCCGTGCCGCCCAGGGTCGGAGGGACACTAATGAGACGGAGCAGAGTTAAGGAGGAGCCCATGGCAGCTACTCCGTCCGGCGCGCCCGGTACCGAAGGAACACCTGGACTGAAGCGTTCGCTGTCGATCTGGGCGGCGGTCGGCCTGTCGGTCGCGCTGATGGCGCCGAGCATGGCCGCGAACATCAACCCGCAGGCGAGCGCGACCACCGCGGGCCGCGCGGTGCCGCTGACCTTCCTCATCGCGGCCGTGGGCGTAATGCTCGTGGCCTACTCCTTCGTCCGGCTGTGCCAGTACTTCCACCATTCCGGCTCGGTCTACGCGTTCGTCGGCGCGACGCTCGGCCCGCGCACCGGGGTGGTCGCGGGATGGGGCCTGCTCGGCACCTACACGTTCTACGCGGTAGTCACCTCGACCGCGGCCGGGATCTTCGGCACCGCGTTCCTGCAGGCGGTTGGGATATGGCATAACCCGCCGTCGTGGGCGCCGTTCCTCCTGCTCGCGGTCGTGCTCGTGATAGCGCTGCTGCTCGCCGTCATGCCGGCCAGGCGCGGCGCGGGCGTGCTGCTGTCGGTCGAGGGCATCACGGTGGCGCTCATCCTGGTCATTACCGCGGTCGTGCTGGTCAGGCTGCTGGCCGGCAACGCGCCAAGCGGTCACACCTTTACCTGGAGCGTGTTCCAGGTGGAGCCGGGGACGGGCTTCTCCGCGCTTTTCCTCGGCGTGGTGTTCGGCTTCTTGTCGTTCGCGGGGTTCGAGGCGGCGGCCACCCTCGGCGAGGAGGCCAAGCGCCCGACCCGGGACATCCCGCGCGCGATCTTCGGCGTGGCCCTGTTCGGCGGCGTCTACTTCGTGGTCGTGACGGCGGTCGAGATGATGGGCTTCGGCGCGGACAAGGCCGGCGTGGCGGCCTTTACCGCCTCGCCGTCGCTGCTCGGCGACCTGGGTTCCACCTACGTCGGTCACTGGGTCGGGGACGTAGTCACGCTCGGCACCACGTTCAGCGCCTTCGGCTGCTGCCTGGCCTGCATAGTCGGCGGGGCGCGGCTGCTGTACGCGCTGTCCAGGGACACGGCCGGGCCGCGAGGGCTGGGCAGCGGCTCCCGCTGGGGCACCCCGGCCTGGGCGACCCTCGCGGTCACCGCCGCGGCGGGCCTGATCGTGGTGATCTACACCGCGGCCGCGCACGCTACCGCGGAGGACAGCTTCATCTGGTCCGGTACCATCGGCACGCTGATCCTGCTCGTCGCCTACGTGCTCGCAACCCTCGGAGCCACGATGCTCGTGTTCGTGCGCCGCAAGCTCACGGTGCCGATGTGGCAGATCGTGGTCCCGATCGCCGCGCTGATCGTGCTCGGCTACACGCTGTACCGGAACGTGATCCCGTACCCGACCGGCGCGGCCGCGTGGTTCCCCGTAGTGTCGGGTGGCTGGCTGCTGGTAGCCATCCTCGCCGTGATCTTCGCGCCGGGGACGGCCCGGCGGCTCGGCGTCGCGCTGGCGGCCCGGGAGGGCATCCCGGTGCCAGGGGAAGAGAAGGCGGAGGTGGCCAGCCCCGGCCTCGCGGCCGCCGGGGAGTGAGGTGGCCAGCCGGGGCCTCGCGGCCACCGGGGAGTAGGGCGCGGCCTTGGCTCACGGCGGAGGGGTGTTAATGCCGGAACTGCTCGGATGCGTCGCCGAGCAGCCCCTGGTCGACCACCATTGCCACGGCGTGCTGCGCCGGGACGCCGACGAAGTAACGCTCGAGTCGCTGCTGACCGAGGGCACCGGCGTCCCGGGCGGGTCGGTGTTCGACTCGCAGGCCGGGTTCGCGTTCGGTCGCCTGTGCCCGCCCGTCCTCGGCCTGCCGGCCCGCGCGGACCTGTCCGACTACGCAGCCCGGCGGGCGCAGCTCGGCGCGGCCGAGGTGAACAAGCGGTTCCTCGAGGCGGCCGGGCTGGCCGCGCTGTGCGTGGATACCGGCTTCACCCCCGAGCCGCTGACCTCCCCCGCCGAGCTCGGCGGCCTGGCGGGCGCGACCGCGTACGAGATCGTCCGGCTCGAGCAGGTGGGCGAGGATGTCGCCGCGGCCGCGACCAGCGCGGCAGACTTCGCCGACGAGGTGCGGTCCGTGCTGGCCGCGCGGACCGCCGGCGCCGTAGGCACCAAGTCGATCGCCGCCTACCGGACCGGGCTGGACCTCGATCCGACGCGGCCGCCTGACGGCGAGGTGGCGGCGGCGGCCGGGCGCTGGCTGGCGACAGCCGGGACCGGCCCGCTCCGGCTCGCCGACCAGACCCTGCAGAGGTTTCTCATCTGGTGCGGGGTGGACCTCGGGCTGCCGGTGCAGTTCCACGTCGGTTACGGCGACAGCGACGTGGACCTGCACCGCTGCAACCCGCTGCTGCTGACCCCGCTGCTGCGGGCGATCCAGCCGGCCGGGGTCCCGGTCATGCTGCTGCACAACTACCCCTACCACCGCGAAGCCGGCTACCTGGCGCAGGTCTTCCCGCACGTGTACGTCGACGCGGGGCTGGCCACCCACAACCTGGGCGCCCGCTCCGCCGCGCTGCTGGCCGAGGCGCTCGAGCTCACGCCGTACGCGAAGTTCCTCTACTCATCGGACGCGTTCGGGCTGCCGGAACTGTACTACCTCGGCGCGGCGCTGTTCCGCGCCGCGCTGTCGGCATTGCTCGAGGCTGGCCTGCGCGACGATCTTTATTCCGAACGGACCGCGGTGCGCCTGACCCAGATGCTCTGCGCCGACAACGCCAGGCGCGTCTACCGGCTCTCCGGCCGGACGTAGCCCGTATTCGCGGGAGGACACGATGAACGCTGGTCACCGGTCCCCGTCCGCGCCCGGCGCGGGCCAGCTGGCCATCGACAACATCGGGATCTGCGTGACCGACCTGGCCCGGTCGGTGCGGTTCTACCGGCGGCTCGGCTTCGAGGTGCTGGCCGAGAACGACCGCGGCGTGACCGTGGCGCTCGGCCCGGCCAAGCTGTTCCTGTTCCCGGCCCGGCCCGGGGACGACCGGGCTGTCGGCCGTGACCTGGGCCTGTTCGGCAACCCGCCGGGCATCGACCACATCAGCTTCGGTGTCGACGACGTCGACGCACTGCACGCGAGCCTGACGGCGGACGGTATCGACGCTGGCCCGCAGCCCGCCGACCAGGACTGGGGAGCGCGGGTTTTCGGGCTCACCGATCCCGACGGCAACAACCTGTACTTCCTGCGCTGGGCGTGACCGGCGACGTTTCCGTCACCGGTCCCGGCCATTGGCTGCTTCAAGTCAGCCAGTGTGAACGTTCGGCGGTGAAGAGGGATCAAGCATGGCGGCCACCTTGTTGAACGCCGCCACCGCGTAATGCACGTTCTGGGGCGCATTGGAATTGGGTACTGAGGAGATGACCACGGCCAGCTTCTTCGATGGCGAGTAGCCCAAGGCATCCCAGTACCCGGGAACGTTCGGATTGCACACGATCCAACCGTTCGCAACGATCGCTCCCATGGCTGCGTACAACTTGTCGCTCGTGAACGGGCCCAAGCCGACAGTGACGGGAGCGAACTGGCGAGCGTGCGACTTGGGGGTGAGCAGCTCGCCGGTACCGAGCGCCGTGGCCCACCGGCCCATATCGGAGAGGTCGGAAGTCATGTCACCGATATTGGTCGCCCAGCTGATCGACCAGAATGTCGCATCCTGGTAGTCGCCGCGCTGGCTGTCGTAGCCGTGCAGAACCGGCGAAGGTATGTAGGAGGTCGGTGTCATCTGCGTGTTGGTCAGGCCGAGAGGATCGAGGATCAGTCGCTGGATCTGGGTCTGCAGCGGCGCACCGCCGGCCTTGACCAGGACCTGGCCCAAGATCGTGTAGTTCGTATCACTGAACTTCCAGGAAGTGCCGGGGGAAAAGTCCAATGGCTGGGCGGTGCCTATGTGGATCATCTCATCGGCCGTCCACGTCTGAAACGGATCGTTCTCGAACTGTTCGACCCACTGATCGGTGTAGAAGCTGGCGTACCCGGAGGTGCTCTGAGCGAGCATCCCGACCGTGACGCGATTGCCGTACGGGAGTGACGGCAGCCATTTCGACACAAGATCGTTCAGGCTTATCTTGCCGCGGTCCACCAGCTCGAGCAGGAGCGTGCACGTCATCGACTCCGTGATGTTGCCGATTCGAAAGTGCATGTTCTGGGTGGCGGGGACCAAGGGATAGGACGTGCCGAGCGCACCTGTCGCTATGGCCCGGCCGTTGTCCCAGACCCCGAACAACATCGCCTTTTGTGAATACTGGCGTTGAACTGACCGCATGATGGAAAGAATCTCCTGGGCCTGCGGATCTCCCGTGGCCAAACAGACCTGCGGAGTCGCCGCGATTTGACCTTGTGGACAGCGCCCGGGCGCGGAAGGGCCGCTCGCGGTTACGGTGCCGCACGCGCTAAGAGCCAACCCGGTCGAGATAGCAAGCGCGGCGCATCCCACGGCAGCGATGAGGCGCGCGCTGCGATGCCGCGCGCCGGGGCCACCGCGACCGGGCCGGCTCATGACGTCCGGCCGTAGCTGGGCTGGAACGTCACGCACGCTTGGCTCGCCGAGCTGAACTGCTGCATCGTGATGTGGAGGGCCTGCGCGGAGACGTACCCGGGCCCGGTCAGGCCGGCCTGGACGTACCGCGGGTCAGGGTTCGGGTATTTCCGGATCCCGTGGGAGCGCATGCAGGCGGCGTACTTCGACAATGCGGCGAGAGCCTGCTTGGCCTGCGCCTGGGTGAGGACACCGCTGTTCGGGAGCAGGTGCCCGCAGGCTCCGTTAGCCGACAGGTACTGGGCCGTGCTGGTGTTGATGGTGTCGGCGAAGTTGCCGTTGCTCGCGGGGTCGGGCCAGTTCGGCTCGCCGTGGGTACGCATGCACTGGGCATAGGCCACCGCCAGCTGGTAGTTCGCCGGCGCTGCGGTGGCCGGCGCCGTGGTGGCCGGCGCGGCTGCCGTCGGCGCTGCGGTGGTTGGTGCCGCTGCGGCCGGCGCCGCCGTTGTGGGCGCTGTCGTGGCTATGACGGTGGTCGTGCCGCTGCTGCAAGCTGCGGCCAGCAAGGCAACGCCCGCCGCGGCCGCGGCGAGGAGACCTGCCCGGCATAGCCGCGACCGCCCCAGCGGGCCGCGGCGGTCGGCGGAGTGATCATCCGTGATGTCGTTCATGTCCTGGTCCTTACGGTTGGCGGGATGCGGCTCGCCCGCGCTCACAGGTCGCCGGAGGCTCCGGGACCAGGCACGTGCCGCGCAGCGCCGGCTACCGCGAGGTGCCGGAGCTTGGCCTCGGCGACCTCGAGTAGCGGCCCGACGCCTTCCGCGTCGATGTCGAGCGCGGCCGCGATGAGGGTGTCGCCCGCCCCGGCGTCGCGGAGCCGGACGGCGATGCCGAGCATGACGGGTAGGCGCCTGGTCAGCGCGAGACGGTCCACGGGCACAGTCTCGGGTTCCGCTCGGCTCAGGTCGTCCGTAGGCTACTACTGACATCTGGAGGCAGGGGTGGCCGAGACAACGCGGTCATCCGGTCGGCCGCGACCGTGGCGGGATGTAGCCCGAGCTGGCGTCCGGGCCGGGCTGGCCGCCGACTGGCCGCTCGTTGGCCGGCGGGAGGAACTCGAGCTGGTCGATACCGCGTTGCGCGCGGACCGGGCGCGCGGCGTGGTGGTCGCCGGCGTGGCGGGGGTGGGCAAGTCCCGCCTCGCGGCCGAGGGCGCGGCCCGGGCGCAGGCGCAAGGCCTAGCCGTGGAGCGCGCGTTCGCCACCCGGGCCTCGGCGTCGATACCGTTCGGCGCCGTGGCGCACCTGCTGTCTCCCGATACGTCGGTACCTCCCCCGGACCGGCTCGGCCTGGTCCGCGAGGTGGTGGACACACTGACCCGGCGCAGCGGCGGGCGTCGCGCCGTGCTCGTCGTCGACGACGCTCACCTGCTTGACGAGGGGACGGCCGCGCTCGTGCTGCACCTGGCCGTGCGCGGCACCGCGTTCGTGATCGCCACCGTACGAGCCGGCGAGCCCTGCCCCGATGCGGTGACCGCGCTGTGGAAGGATCACCACGCTCCCCGTCTTGACCTGCAGGCCCTGTCTCGGGAGGAGGTACGATCCCTGCTGGAGAACGGGCTGGCGGGGGCTGTTTCCGGCCGGCTGGCGCGATGGGTATACGAGCGAAGCCAGGGTAACCCGCTGTTCGCCTGCGAGCTGACCGTGGGAGGCATGACGGCCGGCGGGATCGGCGAGAAAGATGGCATCTGGCGGCTCAGCCGGGAGCCGCCGCCGAGCCCTCGTCTGACCGAGTTGCTGCGGGCGCGCATGGCCGGGATCAGCGAGCCCGAGCGCCGTGGTCTGGCGTTGATCGCCCTCGGCGAGCCGCTGGACATCGATATCCTCGGCAGGCTGGTCGGCCCCGGCGTCCTCGGCCGGCTCGAAGCCAGCGGGCTGGCCCGGGTCCAGCAGGACGGGCACAGGTTCGCCGTCGCCGCGGGCCACCCGCTTTTCGCGGACCTGGCCCGGCGGGACCTGGGCGAGGCCGTGGGCCGGGAGCTGCGCGGCGCGCTGGCCGACGCGATGCAGGCGCGCGGGGAGCTGGCGCCGGCCGATCTGGTCCGCGTCGCGGTGCTGCAGCTGGATGCCGGGCTGACCGCGGGCCCGGGGGTACTCGCGGCCGCCGCGGCGCACGCCTACCGCGCTTTCGATTTCGAGCTCGCGATCCGGCTCGCCGCCGCCGCGCGTGACCAGGGGGGCGGAATGCCGGCGATCCTCACGCTCGCCCAAGCGCTCCGCGGCCGCAACCGAGCCGATGAGGCCGAAAGCCTGCTCGCCGCGACTGAACCCGAGGCCGCGGCGGCGCCCGACGACAACTACCTGTTCACCAGGTTGGGCACGCTGCTGTGGGGCATCGGCGACCAGCCGGGCGCGGCGGCGCTCGTCGAACGCGCGGTGGGCTGGTCGACGTCCGGTACCTGGCGTAGCCATGTCCGGATCGCGCGGGCCATGGTGCTGACGGCCGCGGGCCGGTTCCGCGAAGCCAGCGAGCTGGCTGCACCGCTGGCTGAGGACCCGCAGGCTGACGCGGTGACCCGGGGACGCGCGGCGACGTCACTGGTGTTCGCGCTGCTGCTGTCCGGGCGCACCGTCGCGGCCGGGCGCGTCGCCGAGGCCGCCATGTCGGCGCCGACGGGCCCGACCGGACGGACGGTTGACTGGCGTCCCCTGCTGGGCTGGGCCGCGGTCCGGCTCGAATCCGGCCGGGGACTGGGCGCGCTGGAGGAACGCCTCACGCAACTGCACGCCGCCGCCGAGGAGGCGCAGGACGAGGAGCTCGCCGGGATCGCGGGCTACCTGTCCGGGGAGACCGCGCTGCGCTGCGGCAGGCCCGTGACCGCGGGCCGCTGGCTGAGCGGCGCCGTCAGGCACCTTGACAGCTCCGACCCGCGCGGCCTGCTGCCGGCGGCCCTCGCCATGCAGGCGAGGGCCGCCGCGCTGGAGGGCGACCGCGCGTCCGCGGAAGAGGGGCTCTCACGCGCCAGGCGTGCCGCGGCGGCCAGGGTCCAGGGCAGAGCCGAGACATACGAGCTGGAGCGCGCGGAAGTCGCCGTCGCGCTGGCGCGCGGCGACCTGACCCGGGCGCGCGGGCTGTCGCTGCGGTACGCCGACGAATCGGGCGAGGCGGCGCTGCACCAGGCGGAGATGCTCCACGAAGCGGTCCGGGCCGGGCACCCGGCAGGCCAGGTGAGCGACAGGCTGGCGGAACTCGCGGAACGCTCCGACGGCGCCCTCACCGCCAGGCTGGCCGCGCACGCTCGCGCGCTCGCGGCCCGGGACGTTACCGCCCTGGAGCGGGGCGTCGAGGAATTCGCGGACCTCGGCCTGCTGCTGCTCGCGGCCGAGACGGCGGCTGAGGCCTCGGTGACCGCGACCCGTAAGGGACTGATCGCCCCGGCGCGGCGGCTCGCCGCCCGCAGCCACGCCCTCGCCGACCGGTGTGAGGGGATCCGCACGCCGATCCTCGCCAGCGTCAAGACCATCGACCTGACGCCCAGGGAACTGGAGATCGCCCTGCTCGCTTCGGGCAACCTGAGCAACCGCGAGATCGCTGACCGGCTCGTGGTCTCGCCGCGCACGGTCGAGACGCATATCTACCGGGCGATGGACAAGCTGGGCGTGTCGCGCCGTCAGGACCTCGGCCCGCTGCTGCGGTAACCGAACGGTACTTCGCCGCTTTCGGAAGGTCAGTACCGGCCTACTGACGACGGCGCGCGGCCGGCGCCGCAAGGTGACCCTGAGGCGCGTAATGCGCAAGGGCGCCGAGGAGATACCGCTATGGCTCTGCTCTC
>JASHVM010000567.1:0-3215 GCA_030044595.1 Streptosporangiaceae bacterium | reverse complement strand
GGCCGTCACCGTCATCCCGCCTGCCGTACATGACGCCGGTTCATCCTCACCCGCGGCTCATGCCCGGGCCAGCAGGAGGTCTGCCCAGCCGACGACGTTGCGCACGTCACAGTCATAATCAAGGTTAGCGCTAGCGGGAGTGATGACACAGGTCCCGCCGCCAGCCGCGTTGTTGGTGAACGTTACGCTGTCGCTGCCGCCGAACGCGTAGGTCAAGATCACCGTCCCCCCCGGCGGGACGATAGCTTCCCAGTGATCAATGCTTATCCCCGGCCCCACCGACGGATGCGGTGGCTGGGTGAACCGGCCGCCGAACGCCGAGGAACCGGTCAGGGTCATCAGGCCGCCCGTGCCGTTACCGGTATCGCCGCTGACCTGGACCGGCGGCTGCGCCAGGATGTCTTCCCGGTGGGCAACGGTGCCCGCGACCCGGCAGGTATAGTCAGGATCAGCCGGGGTGATGGCACAGGTCCCGCCGCCAGCCGCGTTGTTGGTGAACGTCACGCTGTCGCTGCCGTCGAACGCGTAGGTCAAGGTCACCGTCCCCCCCGCCGGGACGGTAGCCGACCAGAAATCGGCGAATTGCGGCCCCACCGACGGATGCGGTGGGGCGGTGAACTGGCCGCCGGGCGCCGAGATAACGGTCAGGGTCATCGGAACGAGCGTGGCGTCATCGGTCTCGCCGCTAACCTGGACCGTTCCCGGGGCCGCCGGCTCCACGGCCCCCGGGCTACTCCCGGGACCTGCCGCATAGGCCGCCGCCGGACCTGCCAGCGCGGCACCAGCCAGGACCGCGGTAACGGCCAAACCGATGACCAGTCCCCTACGCCCCATGTGTCATCTCCCGCCCCGGCCAGTGTTCTGCGCCAGCACCCACGTGCTGCCCTCAGTATGAGCCCGCCGCAGTGCCCGGTCCAGGCCCGTGGCCAGCACGCAACAAGCCGGACACCACCCGCAGCTTTAACCGTGCCGACGTGGCAGCACGCGACCGTGCCGTTGCTGGTGCACGCGACCAAGCAGATCCTCGGCAACCGGGGCGAGGACGGCTGGGAACTGGTCGCGGTGATGCGCGGGCCGAACTCCGCCACCCAGGCAACCTCCCCTACTGTGGGCATCTGAGGTGGTCTTGCGGCTGTCCAGCAGCGTGCCGCACCCATGTCCCTTCGGCCACTCCCGAGTGCCGGGCAAGCCGCAGACCGCCAGATGAAAGCCCTGCATCTGCGCGCCAGCACGGGAAGCAGCCAAGGACGCCCGGGACATGGGCCACCTCTTGATCTCCTGCGGAAGCTGCCAGGACGAGCTGCCGAGCACGACGTTCTACGAGCCGCCGCACGACAGGTCAGCGATCATCGCTTCCAGTGCCGCGATCTGGTCCGCCTGCGCGGCGAGCCGCCGCTCCTGTTCCCGATCCGCTCGGCCTGCGCCCGGATCAGCGCGTCACGCGAATCTGCGGGCGGCTCTCCCGGCGCAGGAGCGATTACAGCCCGCAATCATCCCCGAAGCCGCGCCCGAGCACCCCGGCAAATGCCGCACCCGACGCTGAAATGCAACCAGCGATCACCTCCCGCAGCACCTGTTACCCGCCTTCCCCGCGAGCAGCAGGCAAAGGAGCGAGCGGCCGCCACAGTGCGCACCTGGACAGCGGGCAGGCCCCGGCCCTGCGCTTCCGTGCGCGGCGGCACGGCGAGCGCCAACCAGGCCAGCAGCGAAGCACCCGCCGCGTCCTGTCAGCATATCAGGAGGCTGCATGCAGCGGACCTGGAGACTGGGGCTGGTGTGCCTGCCTAGGCCAGGGGCAACTAGGGAGTTTCCCTAGGGACCAGGGATCCCGCCCGGGCCGATAGTAGGGATATCCGCACCACACCGATGAGCCGAGAAGGGGAGATCCCGCGATGAGCCTTACCTACCCTAGCCTGGACCGGGCGACCACGAGCGTGCTTCCGCGCACCCGGCAGCCGCTGGAGGAGGGAAGCAGGCAGCAGCCCGGCGTCTTCTCCTCCTACGCGGGGATGCACCGGCGGCGCGATGGTCAGGGCCGGAGCCCGGACGACGCGTCGCGCCGGCCAGGGTATCGTGCCCGGCACCGGCGCGGACGGTGACGGTGCCCGGGCCGCGGATCCGGGCGGTCTTCGCCGGCCCGCGAAGCCGAAGGCCCGCCGGTACCTTCGACGGCAACCGTGACGGCAACGACGCCGGGCGCGAGCGCCCGAAGGTCGGCCTGTGTCTCTGACGGCAACCGTGACGGCAACGACGGCAGCCGTCAACGGGCAGAGGCAGCCGTGAACAGCCACGCACTCTCGCACATCCCCGCCTGAGCTGAGCATCCGGCCCGTACCATTCGTCGAACCCATGGTCGGTCGGCCAGCACCCGTGCTCGTTGCCGACGTGCCATTTGTCCAGGCACATCGCCGCGTAGCCGGCCCCGGAAACACATCACCCTGGGTGCGCTCCCAGGCCACCAGCCCGCCCGGGGAGCCCGGGAACGGCACCGTGTGATTGCCCGACCGGATGGCGTAGCGGCCCGTCATCAGCGCCGACCGGGTCGGCCTGCACTGGGCCTCCGGCGCGTAGTCGAGCAGCTGATACCCCTCGGCGGCGAACTGGTCCAGACGCCGGGTGTCGGCTCCCCGCAGCACCCGGCTTCCCGCAAGTGGCCGAATAGCAGGCGTTGCCTATGTACGCGTTTATGCGCAGGCGTGCATGACCTTCCATGCCCAGGCAGCGCGCTTACGTCGTAGCGGTAATTGCTGAGTAATCTTTTCGTCTAGACGAATAGAGCCAGATCGAATACGGACGGCTGGAGGGGAGCGCCGGCCGAGCTGACAGTCATATGCATATCGCCTGGTTCTGAGTGGGTCACAGGTCGACTGGCGGGTTCGCGTCCGAAGGCGGTTATCTGGCTGAGTGGGCATGACCGGGGTATAACTGTCTCGTGGTGACGTGTCCGCGGTGCGGTGCGTCCCGGGGGGATGGCGACCGGTTCTGCGCTGATTGCGGTGCCCCGCTGGGGCGGTGCCCGTCGTGTGGTGAGCCGACCTCACCGGGTAACCGGTTCTGCCCGGCATGTGGGCATCCGCTGGCCGGGTCAGCGTCAGCATCGGTGGTGACTGTCTCAGCGGCGCCGGATGCCGCGGCGGACGCCAGCCCGGTGGCGGAGCGGCGGGTGTGCTCGGTGCTGTTTTGTGACCTGACCGGGTTCACGCCGTTGGCGGAGT
>JASHVM010000566.1:0-5374 GCA_030044595.1 Streptosporangiaceae bacterium | reverse complement strand
CCGGGCTGTCGGCCAGCACGTCGATGCCCTGCTCCATCAGGTGGTCGGCCGGCCCGACGCCGGACAGCATCAGCAGCTGCGGGCTGTTGACCGTGCCGCCGCAGACGATGACCTCCGCGTTGGCCCGCGCGGTCTCGGTCTCGCCCTGGCGGACGTACGTCACCCCGGTGGCTCGGCCGCCCTCGATGAGGACCTTCGTGGCCAGGGCGTTGGCGTACACGGTGAGGTTCGGCCGGGTCATGGCCGGGCGCAGGTACGCGGCGGCGGCCGAGCAGCGGCTCCCCTTGCGCTGGGTGACCTGGTACCAGCCGACCCCGTCCTGGCGCGGCCCGTTGAAGTCGTCGTTGGCCGTGGCCCCCTGCTCCCGGGCCGCGGCGATAAACGCCCTGCTGGCTGGTGATTTGTAGCGCAGGTCGGTGACTGCGAGCGGGCCGCCCGTGCCGTGGTAGGGGGAGGCCCCGCGCGAGTTGTCCTCGGCCCGGCGGAAGTACGGCATCAGGTCCTCATAGCCCCAGCCCGTGCAGTCGTAGTCGTCCCGCCAGGTCTGGAAGTCATAGCGGCTGCCGCGGATGTAGACCATCGCGTTGATCGAGGACGAGCCGCCGAGGACCTTGCCCCGCGGCCAGTAGATGGCCCGCCCGGCCGCGCGGCGTTGCGGGACGGTCGTGTAGTTCCAGTCGTACGTGGTCTGGAACAGCCTGTTGATCGCGGCCGGGGCACGGATCTCATCGGCATCATCGTCGGGCCCGGCCTCCAGCAGCAGCACGCTGACGCTGGGATCGGCGGACAGCCGCGCGGCCAGGACGCAGCCCGCGCTGCCCGCGCCGACGATGACGTAGTCGTACACGGCGGTCTTCTCCTCCTCCGGACACAGGGAACAATAACGTGCCGCGGCCATTCCGGGGTCCCTTAGGGTGGGCTCATGTCGCGTAACCGCAGCGAGAACCCTGTCGTGCTGTCCCGCATCTACACGCGCACCGGCGACGACGGCACCACCGCGCTCGGCGACGGCAGCCGCACGGCCAAGACCGACTCGAGGCTGGCCGCCTACGCCGACGTGGAAGAAGCCAACTGCGCGCTGGGGATGGCGATGACCTTCGGCGACCTGCCGGAGGACATGACCAGGCTGCTGTCCCGGGTGCAGAACGAGCTGTTCGACGTCGGCGCGGACCTCGCCACTCCGGTCACCGAGTCGCCGCCGTATCCGCCGCTGCGCATCGACGACGGGTACGTCACCCGGCTGGAGAGCGAGTGCGACGCGTATAACGAGGAGCTGCCGACGCTGCGCAGTTTCCTGCTGCCGGGCGGGAGCCCGGGGTCGACGTTGCTGCACACGGCGCGGACCGTCACCCGCCGGGCGGAGCGGAGCGCGTGGGCCGCGGCGGGCGAGCACGGCGAGTCGGTGAGCCCGCTGCCCGCGCGCTACCTGAACCGGCTGTCCGACCTGCTGTTCATCCTGGCCCGCCGGGCCAACGCGGGACACGCCGACGTGCTGTGGAAGCCCGGCGGCGACCGCGGCTGACGGTTACCGGCGGCCGGCGAGGCTTCCGGGGGCTCAGAGGGCCAGGTCGAGGTGGGAGCCGGGCGGGGCGGCCTCCAGCCAGGCCAGCAGGCCGGTGAGCGCGGCCTCCTGCATGGCCAGCTCCACCACGGTGTCCTTGGTGCTCCCGCTGGAGTCGCCGAGCCGGCACTCCAGCACGATCATGCCGTGACCCAGGCTGGCCTCCTCGGCGTGGGTGGGCAGGCGGCGCGACACCACGGTCAGGTCACGCCGCGGGAAGGTCTCCTGCGGCCGCATCGAGACGCCGAAGACGCGGAACCAGCAGAGCTCGTCAAGCTGGTAGGAAGCGACGCCGAGACGCCAGGACCCGCCGCTCTTGCGCAGGCCGCACTCGACCGTGCCGCCGCCGCGCTCGAGCAGGTACCGGCGAGCGGCGATGCCGGCGGCAGCCAGCACGGCGATGATCAGGAAGGCGGCGAAGAGCCAGGCAGCGTCGAGCGCCAGCGCCTCGCCCACCCGGGTCAGTCCTGGCTACTTCCCGCAGCCCGCAGACGCGCCCGCGCGTACCTGACCGCGGGCGAGTCCTCCACACCCGGGCTGGCCTCGGCGAGCGCGGTGGCCAGCTCCTGCCGCGCCTCTTGGATATCGACCTCCTCGCCGAGCTGAGCCTGACCGGCCAGGATCGACACCCGGTCATCGGCCACGGAGAGGAACCCGCCGCTGACCGCGGCCCGCACCTCGGCGTCCTCGTGCTGGATCTGCACCACGCTGCCCTCGGCCAGGATGCCGAACAAGGGCGAGTGCCCGGTCAGCACGCCGATGTCGCCCTCCGTGGTCTTGGCGATCACGATGGTAGCCTGGCCCGACCACAGCTCACGGTCGGGCACGACCAGCTCGGCTCGCAGCGTCACTGCTCCAGCTCCCGGGCCTTCTGCTCCACGTCCTCGATCCCGCCGACCATGTAGAACGCCTGCTCGGGCAGGTTGTCGTACTTGCCCTCGCAGACCGCCTTGAACGAGGTGACCGTGTCCTCCAGCGGGGTGAAGACGCCGGGGATGCCGGTGAACTGCTCGGCGACGAACATGGGCTGGGACAAGAACCGCTCGATCCGCCTCGCCCGCTGGACCACGACCTTGTCCTCTTCGCCCAGTTCGTCGACGCCGAGGATGGCGATGATGTCCTGCAGTTCCTTGTAGCGCTGCAGGATCCGCTGGACCTCGCGGGCCGTGTCGTAGTGCTCCTG
This sequence comes from Streptosporangiaceae bacterium, assembly GCA_030044595.1. Classification (GTDB taxonomy): domain Bacteria; phylum Actinomycetota; class Actinomycetes; order Streptosporangiales; family Streptosporangiaceae; genus Palsa-504. Next base: position 2,630 of record JASHVM010000566.1, on the reverse strand, counting down.
TCCGATGTACCGGGCGTCCAGGATGCGCGAGGTGGAGTCCAGCGGGTCGACCGCCGGGTAGATCCCCTTCTCGGTGATCTCCCTGGACAGCACCGTCGTGGCGTCGAGGTGAGCGAACGTGGTGTGCGGCGCCGGGTCGGTGATGTCGTCGGCGGGCACGTAGATCGCCTGCATCGAGGTGATCGAGTGACCGCGGGTGCTCGTGATGCGTTCTTGCAGCTGGCCCATTTCGTCGGCCAGCGTCGGCTGGTAGCCGACCGCCGACGGCATCCGGCCGAGCAGGGTGGATACCTCGGAGCCGGCCTGGGTGAACCGGAAGATGTTGTCGATGAACAGCAGCACGTCCTGCTTCTCGACGTCGCGGAAGTACTCGGCCATGGTGAGCGCGGACAGCCCGACGCGGAGCCTGGTGCCGGGCGGCTCGTCCATCTGCCCGAACACCAGCGCGGTGTCCTTGATGACGCCGGATTCGGTCATCTCGAGCCACAGGTCGTTGCCCTCGCGGGTGCGCTCGCCCACTCCGGCGAAAACCGACACGCCGCCGAAGTTCTGCGCCACCCGGCGGATCATCTCCTGGATCAGCACCGTCTTGCCGACGCCGGCCCCGCCGAACAGCCCGATCTTCCCGCCCAGCACGTACGGGGTCAGCAGGTCCAGGACCTTGATCCCGGTGGTGAACATCTGGGTCTCCGGCTCGAGCTGGTCGAGCGGCGGGGGGTCGCGGTGGATCGGCCACCGCTCGGTGATCTTCAGGGACGAGGTGGGCACGTCAAGCGTCTCGCCGAGGGCATTGAACACGTGCCCCTTGGTGACGTCGCCGACCGGCACCTCGATCGGCGCGCCGGTGTTCCGCACCGGGGCGCCGCGGACCAGCCCGTCGGTCGGTTCCATCGAGATCGCCCGCACCAGGTCGTCACCGATATGCTGCTCGACTTCCAAGACCAGCGTGTGCGGGTCCTCGCCGACCGTAACGTCCACTTCCAGCGCGTAGTAGATCTCGGGGATCTGGTCGGCCGGGAACTCCACGTCGACGACGGGGCCGATGACCCTGGCGACACGGCCGGTGTCCGCAGCGACTTCGCCGCTCTCGGCTGGGTTTTCTACGGTCGCGGTCATGTGTCTCACTCACTCCTTGCATTCGCGTCGGCCAGCGCGTTGGCGCCGCCGACGATCTCGCTGATTTCCTGGGTGATCTCGGCCTGCCGCGCGTTGTTCGCCTCGCGGGTCAGGTTCTCGATCAGGTCACCCGCGTTGTCGGTCGCCGCTTTCATCGCGCGCCGCCGCGAGGCCAGCTCGGACGCTGCGGCCTCGAGCATCGCGTAATAGATACGGCTCGCCACGTACTGCGGCAGCAGGGCGTCAAGGACCACCTCGGGCGACGGCTCGAACTCGTATTGCGGAAGCGGGCCGGCCGGGTGCTCTTCCTCGGTCTCCTCGATCTCCAGCGGCAGGATCCGGCGCACCGAGGGCCGCTGCGTGAGCATGGACACGAAATCGGTGCCGACCAGGTGGATCTCATCCACGCCGCCCTGGTCGGCGGTGAACGAGTCGAGCAGGGTAGTGGATATCTCTACTGCGTCGCTGTACCGCGGCGCGGTGGAGAACCCGGTCCACGAGGCCGCGACCTCGAGCTCGCGGAATCTGTGCCAGGCGATGCCCTTGCGGCCGGCCACGTACAGGACGGGCTCGATGCCCCGCTGCCGCAGCAGCTCGCGCAGCCGGCTCTCCTCGCGCAGCACGTTCGAGTTGTACGCGCCGGCGAAGCCGCCGTCGCTGGTGAGGACCAGTACCGCGGCGCGCGTCGGGTTCTGGGGCTCGGTGGTGAACGGATGGTTGATCGTGGTCGAGCGGCTGATCACCGCCTCCACCGCACGGGTGAGCTCGCGCGAGTACGGCTGGGCGGCGCGCATGCGCTGCTGCGCCCTGACGATCCGCGACGACGCGATCAGTTCCTGCGCACGGGTGATCTTGGCGATGGACTGGACCGTGGCGATCCGCCGCCTGACCAGGCGAAGCTGGGCTCCCATGGGCTAAGCCGTCTCCGCCTTCTGGGGCGCCGGGACGCGCCGGGCGATCTTCTCCTGGCCCTCTTCGTCGAGCGCCTCGGCCTGCTCGTCGGCACCGAGCAGGGCGCCCGAGCTGGTCTCGAAACCCTTGCGGAATTCCCCGATCGCGTCCTTGAGCGCGGTGATCGTATCCTCGGACAGCTCCTTGGTTTCCCTGATCGTCTGGAGCACGCCGGCGTTCTGCCGCTTGAGGTAGTCGAGGAAATCGTGCTCGAACCGGCTGACGTCCTCGATCGGCACGTCGTCGAGGAACCCGCCGGTGCCCGCCCAGATCGACACGACCTCGTCCTCGACCGGGAACGGGTCGTACTGCGGCTGCTTGAGCAGTTCGACCAGCCGGGAGCCGCGGTCGAGCTGCGCCCGGGAGGCCGCGTCCAGGTCGGACGCGAAGGCGGCGAACGCCTCCAGGTCCCGGAACTGCGACAGCGAGAGCCGCAGCGTGCCCGCGACCTTCTTCATCGCCTTGACCTGCGCGTTGCCGCCGACCCTGGACACCGACCGGCCGACGTTGATCGCGGGCCGTACGCCGGAGTTGAACAGGTCGGCCTCGAGGTAGATCTGCCC
>JASHVM010000565.1:0-4903 GCA_030044595.1 Streptosporangiaceae bacterium | reverse complement strand
GAGGACAGGCTCTACGGGCACCTCAAGCCGCGCAAGACCCGGGCCCGGTTCCTGGAGTTCTGCCGCTACCTGCGCTCGCTCTACCCGCTATCAGTCCGGATCGCGGTCATCTGCGACAACTTCAGCCCGCACCTGGCCACCGGCACCGGCGACCGGGTCGGGACATGGGCCGCCGCGAGCAATGCCGAGATCGCCTGCGCGCCGGCCGCCGTCCTGGCGCGCCATCGCCCAGCTCACAGCCGCCGTGTCAATGGCGGCCGTCATGACTGCGATAGCCTGGCTGGAGATGGCGCACGGACGGCTCAGCGACTGAGCGCGGACGGCCAGCAGGCCAGGGCAGGAGCAAGGACGATGACACACGACATCCCGCCCGAGACACAGAGCCGGGCGCGAGCGCTGCTGGGCGACCTCATCGAGGGCCGCTGGGAGGAGGCACGCCGGGATTTCGACGCGGGCCTGCGCGGGCACGCGGATGCAGGTCGGATCGCTCGCGGGTGGACCAATGTGACCCGCCCTGGCGGCAGCTTCGAGGGCATGGGAACCCCGGCCGCCCGCCAGTCCGGCGGCTACACGGTGGTGAGCGTTCCGCTGACCTTTCAGGCCGGTGACGCAACCGGACGTGTAATCCTCGGCCGTGACGGCAAGGTCACTGGCCTAGGGCTGGAATATCCGCACCGGCGCCGGCTGGACCCCAGGCGCGTCCACGCCTTCACGATCGGGAACGGCGACCCGGAGGTAGCGAAAGCCTTGCACGCCCGGCTATAGCCGAGCCAGGCCTCAACAGGCCAGAAGGTACGGACGGGGGCCTGACCTCTTGGCCGACGATTGCGTCCCGTTGTCCGGCGCAAACCCGACCTGCTACGGCACCAGTTGCCGAAGATAGTGGGCTGGTAGGAGCCATGCCACCCCGAGCCGTCCCAGAGGCACCGGACCTCAGCTAGGGATACGCGTGAGGCGCCGTACGGCGGCGAGAGGAACGTCCTGGACCCTACTGCATGGTCGCATCCTTGAACTCGACCACCAGGCCGGCCGGCATCTGCCCGCTGTCCTTGACGTCGATTCCCTGCGCTTTGGCCCACTCGCGGGCCTCGGTGCTGTTCACTCCGCTCGCCCATCCCCTGCGTCGGTCCCGGGCACCGCTCGTGGCCCGCCGTGCCGCCTGCACATACCGCGCCAGCGCATCCCGTAGCGCCTGGGCATGCTCGGTGTTCAGGTCGATTTCGTACTCGGTGCCGTCCAGTGCGAAACGGACGGTGCCGTCGGCCTTGCTGCCATCAAGGTCGTCGACGACCAGGGTCTGTATCTTCTGGGCCACAGGCGCTCCGTTTCCTAGCTGAACTCGCGGGCCAGCTCAGGTCCAATCGCAGTTCGCAGGGGCGCTGATGCCCGAAACGCGGTTGATGGGCGCCAGTCTGCCCGGAAGTCATGGCGGCGGACAGACGATCATGTTCCGATTGGATCACTAATCTTGCGATGTCAGCAGGCATGTGCCCCGGCTCGTGACGCTCACGGCAGGAATACGCCTGCGCAAGGCGTCGCCGTGCCCGAGCTGGCGCTAACGCCACCAAGCGGGAAGCGCTCCTCGTCAGGCGCAGTTCGCTCCGACCGCGGCGCCCTAGAGGTCTTTCGCCCCGCATCGGTGGGCACACTTCACTGTTTTGGCGTGACTTGCAGGGCGATGATGTGGCCGTCGGCGGTGAGGAAATACTGCAGGCCCGCGTAGCCGGGTGTCACCAGGATCCCCTGGGTCATCTTCGGGAAGAAGCTGGAGCTGGCCAGTTCCTGGCCGGTCTGCGCGTTGCGCCAGATGACCTGCTCGGTGGTGTAACTCTTCAGCCCCTGGAAGGTCTTGACCGGGATGTTGGTTCCGATCAGCACCCGCTGGTCCTTCGGGCCGATGAGGGTGGTGAAGCTCAGCGTGGTCTGGTCCTGGGTCCAGGCTACGGAGAGCTTCCCGTTTTGCAGGTTTACTCCGGCCAGCTTCCCGGCCCCGGCATCCATGACATAGATGCGGTTGTTCTGGGGATCCACCGAGACCATCGACGGGATGAGGCTGTTCTTGGCGCCGCTATTGGCGAACGGCTGAAGGTTCGCGATCTGCTTCGCGTCTGCCTGGGAGACGGCGATGACGCTCATAGGCGTCGAGGTGGGCTGGCCGTTGGTCATGGCGACGACGTAATTTCCTATGACCGCCATCGCCGAGGCCGGGGTCTGGCCGCTTTTCAGGTACGGAATCGGACCCCAGGAGCTGTCCAGGGCGAAGGAGCCATTGCGGTAGGTATAGCGGTACAGCTTGGTCGCGCCGGGCAGGTAGATCTCGTCTTTGCCGTCATAGACGGTCGTGGTGATGCGCCCGGCGATCATCTCCGGCAAGGTGATCTGGGCGATCACCCTCAGCGTCTTGGGGTTAATCGCGACCATCACCGACGGCGGCGCCTGGGCCGGGTTAGGGCATTTCAAGAACGCGGAGAAGCCCTGCTCGGTGCATCCCGGCTCGCGGTTGACCGTCTTGGCGATGATCGTCCCGTCCGGGAACGCGTCGTACCCGTTGTAGGAGGTGTTGGCCGGAGCGGACGTCCCGGTGGGCAGCGTCGTCTGGGCGAGGATGTCGCCGGTCGCCGGGTCGAGCTTGGCAATGTGGTAGCCGTAGATCACTACCAGGCTGCCGTCGGCGAGCACGTTGAGGACTCCGGGGTAGTCCCACTCGCCGGTGGCGTTGGTGTTGATCAGGACCCGCCGCCACACCTGGTCAAGGGTGCCCGGTTCCACCCGGGCCACGAACGACCCGGACGCGGCCGGGTTGTCGCCGTAACCGCCGCCGTAGACGAACAGCTCGTTCGGGCCCTCGTCCACAATGTTGTACGGCGTTGGGTAGACCTGGGGCGAGCTGTAGGCGAAGACCTGGTTGGCACCCGACATCGAGCCGGTGAAGTGCGCGCAGTCATACAGGTGGGTGCGGTTGGAGTCGTGCACCTCGAAGGCGGCGATGGTCGGATACCACGGCGCGTTACCCTCGGCCGCGGCGCAAGACTGCTCGCCGGGGATCAGGCTCGGATCGCCCACCAGCGGTCCGTTGGCGGCCTGCTCATCAGCGGGCACCGATGCGGTTGTGGCGGCGCGGGGGCGCGCAGGCGCCTGACTCGAAGCCGAGCTGGTGCACGCGGCTAGAACCACAACCACGGCAGCCGCCAACGCGACCGACCGGAAACGCCGCACAGCGTACATCTCTGGCCCGTCCGGGCGGCCGGAAGCGCGAACTACGGCATGTCCGTCTTTGGCATGCCCGGACGGCTCGCTCAATCCCCGCCCTGGCATCAGGGTATGGCGCCTAATGGGCATGCTCAATGCCATCCTTGCTGACCATGAACACCGTTATACCGGTGCCTGACTTGGAAAGCGTGTTTGGGAGCGCCGTTTACGAGGCCTGATCTCGCCCATCTTGACGAACTTGGGCGGGCTGGATTGACGTGGGCGGGGGGTTCTTCAGCGACTCGGCGCGCCTGCGGGTCTCCGAAGCATGGGACCTGTTCGGCCAGGCCAACGGCGCGGACAGCATCGAGCAGATGCGGACCCGGATCGGCTGTGCGCCGAGACACGAAAACGGACGATCGTTCGACAGCGCCGCCTCGCCAAAAACCTGGCCTACGCTGCGGGCGAATCTCACGCGATGCGGCACCAGCACAACGTCGGCAGGCCGGCTGAGCTGAACAAAGGATCGGGCCATGCGCATTCGATGGCGGTAGCGCTGGACCGCAGGTAGCCGACAACTTGGACAGTACCGGCGCTCTGCCATGATGGCGCCATGGACATTCAGACGCTCGCGGGCAGTCCCCGCAACGAGCGCGGTGATGGCCAGGTGTCGCACCTGCTGCTGGCCGAGGGCCAGTTCGGCGCCCAGCGCCTGTGCGTCACGTGGGTGGAATGCCAGCCGGGCAGCCAGCAGGCGCTACACCGTCACCTGACCCAAGAGCAGGTGTATGTCATTGTCCGTGGCCACGGCCAGATGCTGGTCGGTGATGAGGAACGCGCGGTGAGCGAGGGCACGATGGTGTTCATGCCGCCCGGCACCCCGCATGCGATCAGGAACACCGGGTCCGACTTGCTCGTCTACGTGTCGGCGACGTCACCGCCATTTGCCGCGAAGATCTCCGGGCAGACATGGAACCCGCAGCGGGAGACTGACCACCAAGGCTGACCACAGCAACATCCGCGTCCAGCGGGAGCGGGCGGAGACAGTAGCGAGTATCCAGGTGAGCGACAGTAGCCGACACTGCGGCCGTGAGTCGTGCACTCTACGTGCATCATCCAATGGCGAACACCGGTCATGAGCGGACTCAAGCGGGCATGTACCGCGATGGCACGCTGCTGCTCCTCTGCCTGGGGTCATGTCCCGTTGCGCAGCGTGGCCGCGTACTTCTTCCAGGGCCGCTCGAGCAGGAACGGGGTGAGCATCCGGAGCGGAGCTGGCACCGCGCGCATCATATGGGCGCGGTCGGCGTCCCTGAGCGGCTCGAGCATCATGCCGAAGGCGATAGGCCTCTTGGCCCAGGGGATCTCCGCGGCCGCGTGCTTATTCAGCGCGTCCCACTCCTGCTGCGTGACCGTCACCGCAGCGAGCGGGACGACCTTCTGCTCCTCGTCGTCGAGGTGGCGCTGAGCGACCGTGTTGAGCTCGTCGAGCGATGCCGCCAGCGTTTCCCCGGTCTCGGCGGTTGGCCGCGCGCGCCAGGCCGCGCACGCAGCCGACACGGCATCCAGCGCTGTCTTGATCAGCTCGTGCTCGTGCTCGACCTGCTCGGTTACGGGCGCCTGATCGGGGGCGCGCTCGATCAGCTTCGGGTACAGCAGCTCGTCTTCGCCCTCGTGATGGATGTGCAGCAGCCTCAGGCTGAAATCGATGTGA
>JASHVM010000564.1:0-6368 GCA_030044595.1 Streptosporangiaceae bacterium | reverse complement strand
GCCTGGTCGGAATGGGCCAGCGGCACCAACGGCATGGGAACCGCCCTGGAAAGCCACGGCCCCGTCATGGTCAGGGGTCCTGAGCACTGGTGCCGGGGCTTTCATCCGTGGACGTGTGCAGGCGTGGCGGTCCGCGACCTGGTCACCCACGACCCGCTCGCCGTGCTCAACATCTCGTGCTGGAAGACGCCGCTGCCCGACACGACGCTGCCGTGGCTCTGCAACGCCGCCGCCGCCACCGAGGCAAAGCTACGGCGACGAGCGCACCACAACGGTGCCCTCCTGGCCGCTGCCTTCGCCGACGCTCGGGTGGCGCCTGCGACGCCGCTCGCCGCCGTAGACGCGGCCGGAAACGTCGTGCTCGCTAACAGCGACGCCGCGGTCTTGCTGGGGACCCCGGCGGACACCCCGGCGTACGCCCCGGCCCACCGCTGGACTTCCGAGGTCGCCGTACTGCCGCGGCTGGCCAGTCGGGTCATCGAACGCGCCCGGCAAGACCCTCACTGGAGTGGATCGACGCATGTTTTCGTGCCGTTTCTCGATACCTCGATCTCGGCCGCGGTCCGCCCGGTCTTCAACGGCACCCAGGTGATCGGGGCGCTGCTGGCCTTCGGGTCTCCCGACGCGGATCCCGGCTTCGAGGCGTCCTCGGGCGATCCCCTGCTCGGCTCGCCGCCTCGTCGCTCAGTCCCAAGTCGGGTCGTCGCCCGGCGGGAAGATCGGTGGGTGGTCCTCGACCCGGGCGAGATTCGCTTCGTCGAGGCTGACCACAACAAGATCTGGCTGATGAGCGATCGGGGACGCCTCCTGGCCGCCACCCGAGGCCTCGATCGTCTTGAGGAACAACTAGAAGGCCAGGGATTCCTTCGCGTCCACCGCCGGTTTCTGGTCAACCTCGGCCGGATAAGGGAAATCGAGCAGGGCTTCAAGGGAACCCTGTTTCTTGTCACCCAAACGCGCACCCACGAGATCGTGCCGGTCGCTCGTCGTCACATACCCTCTCTTCGCCAGGCGCTGGGCGTGTCTTTGCGGCTGCCTAAGTGACGTGGCCTAGCGGGCGGTGGTGGCCTGGACGAGCTTGATGGCCATGACGATGACCGCGAAGAGCATGTAGCCGCGCAGGGTTAGCAGCGCAATCTTGCGCGGCGCTGAGGGTCGGCCGCTGGAGCGTGTCCAGGCCAGGGGTGCGCCAGCCGGATCGGCGGCCGCGGAGCACCTCGCGCTGCTCGGAGCGGGCCTCCGGGCCTGGCGGCCCAGACGATGCTGGCCAGGGCGGTGGTGACGCGTGCGATGCCTGAAGAACTCGCCATGTCGGGAGACCCCGGTTACGCTCCAAAGTAAGGAGCACGTGCCTGGGAATCGGTACGCAGGGCGTGCGTCAGCGAGAAGACACAGGTCGAGCTGGGGACAGAGAAAGGAAGAGCTGGGGGTTCTTGGGCGTCGTCTACGATCCCGCGACAAGATGACCCGGGCGGCGGCATCGATCCAAGCGGGGGGGAGGGGTCGCGGAGATCGCTAACGAAGGGATGTGCCCGACCTGTGGTGCCCGGAAGACAGATTTCCGCGGACTGGGACCGGAAGAGGAGATCCCGGAGGGCTAGGAAACTGATTCATGTTCACCAGATACGACAGCTTCGTGAACCTCGCCGAGACGCTGCAGTGGGACGAGGCGACCATCGATTTCGCGCCCGACAGGGCGGCGTGGCCGGCGCTCGACGACACTGAGAAGACCCGCGTCCTGGGATTGATCGCAGGCTTTTCTATCGCCGAGTCGGCGGTGTCCGGGCACCTCGGTTCCTTCCAGGCCGCAGCCTCCGACGACTGGGTGGCGGCGGCCTTCCGCGCGCAGGCCCGTGACGAGCACCGCCACGCCCGCTTCTTCGACCGAGTCGCGGCCGAGGTCGCAGCCGTCCCGGGAGCCGACATCGCGGCCCGGCAGGACGTTCTTCGCACCCTCGTCAGCCCCGAGCTCGTCGCCCTGTTCGAGGAGCGCCTCCCGGCCACTGCCCTGCGCCTCGCCGAAGACCGCGAGGGTCTGACCGCCGCGGTCGGGCTGTACCACATGGTGCTTGAGGGCGTGGTCCTCCTGGCTGGGCAGAATGCGATGCTCGACACGCTCGACCACCTGTCCGTCAAGCTTCCGGGCGTTCGTCGGGGCGTGCACTTGGTCCTCCGTGATGAGCGCTGGCACATCGGCTTCGGCACGCGCCTCGTTCAGGGAGCCGACCTCGACCACGACGAGGTGGAGGCGCTCCTGGCGCTAGGGCAGGAGGCCGCAGGGGCATGGGGCGACCTCGTCACTCCCGACGCAGCCGAGAGGGCAGTGCGCATACACAGGAGTCGGCTTCGGGGCCTCAGCATGAAGTTCTTTTGATCCCTCGATCGCTGGCCTCCCCGAAGGCCGGGATCATTCCGCGCCTATTCTGAATCACGGAACTTGAGCCGCGATGGCGTTGGGGTCGCAGTGGCTGAGGGCGAACCTGCCCGCGCGAGGGCATCGGCGCGGCGCAGGGCATCGGGCAGCCGGTACCGGCCGGCCATGCGCCGGACCAGATCCGCCGCGTCCGCGCTGGGCATCCCGGCGGCGGTGATGAACAGCGGGCGCACCGAGGATCCACGTACCACCGGCACCGCGTGGGTCGCCGTGCGGAACTGGGACTTGGCCACCCCGATCACCGGGATGCCGAACTCGGCGTGTGCATACGCTCCTAGGCCAGGACGGCCGGCGGAGTCCAGATCGACGTAGCCGTCAACCACCAGCAGCCCCAGCCCGCTCAGATCGTCCAAGACCGCGCGCAGCGGCGGGAGCTCGCGCCGGTAGAACTCGCCCGGCCGGTAGGGCGGCACCCGGGGTACCATCGCGGTGCGTTCGGCCAGCACGTGCGCGAAGGCGGCATCGGCGGCCAGTACGGCTGCCGCGCGGGCGGCGCCAGCCGGCAGGTAATGCACGTCCACGGCTGCGCACACGCCGCAGTCCGGACGCCCGCCGACTTCCATGTCTTGAGGATGCCCGAACTGGCGCCGGGCATTAAGACCGCTGTCCTGGCAGCCGCCCGTACGGGTCAGGCCCGGGTGGGCGATAGCCGCCGGTCACCCCGACCGCAGCGTCGCTGTCCTTTCCCCGCCCAAAGTGTAGGATCCGACGGCCGGCCTAGGCACCGATGCTGCCGACGACGGAGCAGTAGGCAACGAGGTGTGCTTCAGCAAGGAGGCATGACATGGCCAGGATCAGCTATGACGAGCAGACCGCCGCGGCGTTCAAGGCGGTCCGCGAGGTCCCGCGCGACGGACTATCGGAGTGGCGCGAGGCGGTACGACGTCACCTGCGCCCGTCGCAGGGAATGACTCTAGTGGACATCGGCGCGGGGACCGGTGCGTTCGCCGCTGCCTTCGGCGACTGGTTCACCCTCACCGTCCTGGCCGTCGAGCCGTCGGCCGCGATGCGGGATCAGATCCCGCGGGCACCGGCCATCCGGGTACTTGAGGGAGATGCGAGCGCCCTGCCGCTGCCAGATGAATCGGCAGACGCCGCATGGCTCTCGCTCGTCCTTCACCACATCCCAGACCTGGGAGCCGCCGCACACGAGATCCGCCGCGTTCTCCGCCCCGGTGCCCCCGTCCTCATTCGAGGCGGCATGAGCCATCAGGGCCTCCCCGGCGGGTACGACGGGATCGAGCTCGTCCGGTGGTTCCCTGAGACCGCTCGGATGGTCGACACCTTTCCGTCCGTCGAGGACACGTGCCAGGCGTTCGCGGCTGCAGGATTCCATCAGGACGCTCTTGAGCAGGTTCGCGAGACGTACCCGGCCAGCCTCGCGGACTTCCTCGGCCAGGTGGACGCTTTCCGCCAGGCCGACACCACGATGCGCAGTCTGACCGAAGACGAGTTCCTCCGCGGCAAAGAACGTCTCCGCCGCGCCGTACGAGATGCCGAGGAAACAGCGAACCCGAAGCCCAGAAGCAACTGGCTTGACCTCTTGGTTCTGCGCTGACCGATTCGCACGCAAGACGAACTGCTTGCGGCAAACCTCTCTGAGCTGGTGGGCGGACGTTCCGGCTGACTCGGCAGCCGCCTGCTGGCCCGCGGCCGGGCCGGGGGTGGGGACGCCCCGGCGCTTGGCGACACCGGGGCATCTAGGCCACCGCGGCTGAGGGCGGTCAGTTCGAGCCGGGCTCGAGGTAGAAGATCACGGCGGACCCGTCAGTGCGGGCGTATCCGCTGACCTCTCCCGCCGCCTGCCGGGGGTGGGCGTTCAGGAACGCCAGGGCGTCTGCTACGCCGTGCGGAGCCGGGAATTCCTTGAAGCACCAGGTCTGGGCCGTGCTGCCGCCCAAGCTGCCAGGCGACAGGTACAGCAGCCCCACGGTGCCGTTCTTGCGCGGGGTCACGGTGGCCTCGCCGGCCCCCTGGCGGGCAGGATCGTTCAGGAAGTCGACGGCCTGCTTGGGGCCGACGAACTCCCCGTATTCCCAGGTGTGCGTGGTGCTGGTGCCCAGACTGCCAGGCTCCAGGTACAGCAGCCCCGCAGTGCCGTCGCCGCGCAGGGTCGCGGTTGCCTCGCCACGTCCCTGCCGATCCGGAGCGTTCAGGAAGATGGCGGCGTCCTTCGCCCCGTTGGGACCGGGGAACTCCTGGAATTGCCACGTCGGGTTCGGGCTCACGCCCAGGCTGCCGGGCACGAGGTAGAACAGTCCCACGCTGCCGTCGCCGCGCAAGGCCGCCGTAGCCTCGCCGCGTCCCTGCCGGTCAGGATCGTTCAGGAAGATGACCGCGTTGCTCTCCCCGTTCGGGCTGGGGCCAGGAAACTCCTGGAACTCCCAGGTCTGATTCGCCATCGCTACACTCCTGTGGCACGTGGCGCGCATGACCCGATAGCGGGCTTGATCGGCTCGCGCGCCGGTGTCCGTTGCCGATCACTGTCACGGAGGAAGCCCTGCAGCATTAAATACGCCCCGCAGCGACCTATGATCCACGGTGGCGGACGCGCCACGGCGTCTCCCAGGACGCCGAGGATCTTTGTAACTTCCGGTCGTCACCGGTCCCACTCGGCCCCAGGGCTGCGCGCAGAACGTTCATGCCGCGGGCCGCGTGACTTTTCACCGCGGCGCGGCTGGTCCCCATCGCGGTCGCGATGTCCGCGTCGGACAGATTGCCGTAGTACCGCAGTACGATCGCCTCGCGCTGCCGGGCCGGCAGGCCGCGCAGCGCGGCAATCACGGCCGGGCGCTCGAGCTGTATCAGGGCGCCGTGCTGGGCGCTCGGTGCATTTGGCGGGGCCTTTTGCACGTCCTTGTCGGCTGCGGCGCGGTGCCGCAGCACCGATCGGGACCGGTTCACTACTGTCCGCCGTAGGTAACTCAGCGCCTTCGCGTCGTCTCTGAGCCGCTGCCAGCTGCCGTGCATGGCGGCGAACGAGTCCTGAACGATCTCTTCGGCGGTGGGCGTGTCCCGCACTAGCAGGGCCGCGAGGCGGACCAGCGTCCCGTAGTGCAACGAATACAATTCGCTGACCGCATGGTCCGCGCTCCGTTCGTGGTAGCCGCGGTGGCCATCTGCACTCGGGTCGGCCCGCGTCATCTGGTGGCGTTTCCCCGCCGCGTGATGCGCGTCATGCCGGGTGACCGAATGCGCTTCTGCGGTGTGATGGTCTGCGATGAGCTGGGAACGGCCACCGCCGTGGCGAGCATGCCTCCGGCGGGCCGGGCGATCGGTTCCCTCGCCGCCGGAGGCGACATGATCATCTCGGCGGGCTTGCCTGCGCAACGGCCTTGGCCAGCGCGGTCCTCGGCCGGGTCGGCGCCGATCCCCGGTCCCGCTCGGTGGTCGGCGCGGCGGTCCCGCACGTCCTGGCCGCCAGGTCGGCTTGTGGTTTGCTGCCTTGCGGCAGCTGACCGACCCGGAATGAGGCTCATGACGAGGCGCTGCTGATCGGCTTGGTCATGTCATAGACGGTCTCGCCGCCGACGGTTTCCTTCTTGAAGTGCGCCGCCACCCACTGTGCGATGGCCGAGGAGCCCTTACCGCCGCCGAAGCTCTCGCCTCCCTGGCCGACGTAGTAGTGAACCTCGTGCTTGGCGACCAGTTCCTTGAACACCGTCATCGTGGGCCACGGGTCGGTTCCGTTGAACCCGCCGATGGCCATCACCGCGTCACCGGTCGCGAGCTCCAGCGGCGCCGCGGCCGTGGACCCCTCGGTGGCAGCCACCCACTTGTACTTGGACGCGCCCTGCTCGAGCAGCTTCACCAGCGCGCTGCTCACCTGGGTGCTGCCGCCGAGCCCGCCGCCGAAACCGGCGCGGCCATCCGGACCGCCCGTACCGCCGAACCCGCCGGCCGGCCGGCCGCCGAACCCGCCCGCGGGCCCGGG
>JASHVM010000563.1:0-3145 GCA_030044595.1 Streptosporangiaceae bacterium | reverse complement strand
AGCTGGGACGCGCGGGACGGCGAGCCGGCCCGGGTGGTGATCGGCGAGCCGATCCGGGTCAAGCGCCTGGCCTCGGCTCACGTCGACGACTCCCAAGCCGGGGCCGACGTGCGCAGCGCGGCCGAGGCGCTGCCCGCCGCCGACGTCGGCGATGAGGACGCCAGGTTCACCGTGGATGGCGCCGAAGGCCACGAGCTCGGCTGGTACGCCACCCAGGAGCTGCCCTACCTGGCTGAGTGAGCTGAGCGATGGGACTATGGAGGTATCCTCCACGCCAGCCCCGAAAACCCCCGAAAGCCAGGAGCGATCGCGATGGACGCCGTCTCCAGGACCCCCGTGCCGGCCAACGAGCCGGTCCGGCAGTACCAGCCGGGCAGCCACGAGCGAGCCGCGCTGGAAGGCAAGATCAAGGAACTCACCGGGCAGCCGACCGAGCTCACCATGACCATCGGCGGCACGCAGCAGATGGCGGCGGGCGAGCTGATTGACGTGGTGCAGCCGCACAACCGCCATCACGTGCTCGGCCAGCTGGGCAACGCGAGCAGCGTGGACGTGGCCGCCGCGATCCACGCGGCCAAGCAGGCGGCACCGGGCTGGCGAGCGCTTGACTTCGACGACCGGGCCGCGATCTTCCTCAAGGCGGCGGACCTGCTGGCCGGGCCCTGGCGGGCCACGCTGAACGCCGCGACCATGCTCGGCCAGTCCAAGTCGCCGTACCAGGCGGAGATCGATGCGGCCTGCGAGCTGATCGACTTCTGGCGCTACAACGTGCACTTCGCCCGGCGGTTGCTCTCCGAGCAGCCGGAATCGGCGCCCGGCGCCTGGAACCGGATGGAGTACCGCCCGCTCGAGGGGTTCGTGCTGGCCATCACGCCGTTCAACTTCACCTCGATCGCGGGCAACCTGCCGACGGCCCCGGCGCTGCTCGGCAACGTCGTGGTCTGGAAGCCGTCGCCGACCCAGCAGCTCGCCGCGCACTACACCATGCGCGTGCTCGAGGCGGCCGGCCTGCCCCCCGGCGTGATCAACCTGGTGACCGGCGACGGGCAGGCGGTGTCGCAGGTCGCGCTCACCCACCCGGACCTGGCGGGCATCCACTTCACCGGCTCCACCGCGACCTTCCAGCACCTGTGGCGCACCGTCGGCGAGAACATCGCCAGGTACGACAACTACCCCCGGGTGGTGGGCGAGACGGGCGGCAAGGACTTCGTGATCGTCCACCCCAGTGCCGACCTGAGCAGCCTGGCCGCCATCTTGATCCGCGGCGCGTTCGAGTACCAGGGACAGAAGTGCTCCGCGGCGTCCCGCGCCTACCTGCCCGAGTCGGTCTGGAACCGTACCCGTGACGACTTCATCGCCCAGGTCGAGTCCTTGACCATGGGCGACGTGACGTCCGACCTGTCGCTGTTCATGGGGGCCGTCATCGACGCCAGGGCCTTCGCCAAGCACGCCGCGGCGATCGACCGGGCGCAGCACACGCCGTCCATCCGGATCCTGGCCGGCGGCAGGTACGACGACACCGACGGGTTCTTCGTGACGCCCACCGTGCTCGAGTGCTCCGACCCGGCCGACGAGGTGTTCACGACCGAGTATTTCGGCCCGATCCTCGCCGTGCGCGTCTACCCGGACACGGCCTACGCCGAGATGCTGGCCCAGGCGGCGGACGTGGCTCCGTACGCGCTGACCGGCTCGGTCCTGGCCACCGACCGCCATGCCATCGCAGCAGCCACCCAGGCGCTTCGTTATTCGGCGGGCAACTTCTACATCAACGACAAGCCCACCGGGGCGGTGGTCGGCCAGCAGCCGTTCGGCGGTGCCCGCGCGAGCGGCACCGACGACAAGGCCGGCGCGGTCTTCAACCTGATCCGGTGGGTATCCGCCCGCGCGATCAAAGAACTGTTCGTGCCCCCGACCGACTACCGCTACCCGCACATGGGCTGACCCCGTACCGGAGGACGCGATTCACCGGCTGGTTCTGTGGAATGTCGACCTGACCCTGGTCGATGTCGGACGGGTGATGCGGGCGGCCTACGCCGAGGCGTTCGGCACGGTGGCCGGACGCCCGCTGGTCCAGCTGCCGCAGATGGCGGGCCAGTCGGAATCGGAGATCTTCTTCGACGCGCTCGCGCTGAACGGCGTCGACGTGCGCGCCGCCGGCGCGGACCTGCTCGAGCCCTTCAGCGCCGAACTAGCCACGGTCCTGCAGACCCGCCGCGATGACCTCCTGACCCAGGGCCAGTTGCTGCCCGGCGCGGCCGAGGCGATGGCCGCGGTGGCCAAGCTCGACGGCGCGGTGCAGACCGTCCTGACCGGCAACGGCAAGCCGAACGCCGTGCTGAAGCTGCGCGCGTTCGGCCTCGATGCCTACGTCGATTTCGACATCGGCGGTTACGGCACCGACGCCTATCCCAAGGGCACCTTGCTCGCGGTGGCCCGGCAGCGCGCCGCGGAAAAGTACGGCGTGACGTTCGGCGAGCAGACCACGGTGTACATCGCGGACTCGCCGCGCGACGTCGACGCGGCCAGGATCGGCGGCGCCCGGTCGCTCGCGGTGGCCAGCGGCCGGGCCAGCGCGGCGGAGCTACGCGAGGCGGGCGCCGACGCGGTGCTGCCGGATCTCACCGACACCACTCGGGTCATCAGCCTCATCACCGCAGGCGCCTGAACGATCAAGCCGCCCCGAAGACCCCAGATGATGACTTATCGTGATCTGTGCGAAGACAGTACGCAAGACGCCCGGCGGGGCGTTGCCAGGCGGACCAGGATGGCACGATGCTGTGAGGATGGACATCGACCTGGCCAGCCGCGGTTACGGCGCGGTGCTCTGGGAGCCGGATGACCAGACGATCCGCGAGGCCCGGATCACCCAGTTCATGCGCTGGCTCGCCGCCCGCGGACACCACTTCGCCGGCTACGACGACCTGTGGCAGTGGTCCGTGCGGCATCCGGAGCGGTTCTGGGCGGCGCTCTGGGATTACTTCGAGGTGCTCGGCGAGCGCGGCGAAGGAGCGGTGCTGGCCGGCGACGTGATGCCAGACGTGCGGTGGTTCGAGGGTGCCACGCTCAATTACGCCCGTAACGCGCTGAGGACCGCGTGGACCGATCCCGACCGCACGGCCATCATCTTTGATTCCGAACGGGCCAG
>JASHVM010000057.1:0-4906 GCA_030044595.1 Streptosporangiaceae bacterium | reverse complement strand
TGCCGCCGCCGGCGCCCGGACCGCCCCCTAACCCAGCCCGCCAGCGGCGGTGGGCCGGGCTGCTGGCCGGGGGCACCCTGAGCGCCGCGGTCCTGTTCGACCTGCTGCGCGACTACGGCATCCCCGCGGTACGCGCCCGCCCGGCCCGTACCCGCGCCGCGGCGCTCGCGGCCGCGGCCGAGATCGGTTACCCGGTCGTGGTCAAGACCGATGAGCCGCGGATCGCGCACAAGTCGGACGTCGGGGGAGTGCGGCTCGGGCTGGCCGACCCCGCCGCGGTCGGCGCCGCCTACGACGACCTGGCCGCCCGCCTCGGCCCCCGCGTGCTCGTGTCCGAGACCGCTCCGCCAGGCACCGAGCTGGCCCTCGGCCTGGTGCGCGATCCCGCTCTTGGACCGCTCCTGGTCATCGGTGCCGGCGGCGTCCTGATTGAGATTTTTTCCGAACGGGCCGTGGTGCTCCCTCCCATCACTCGCTCGAGCGCACAGGCCGTACTGGGCCGTCTCCGCCTGGCCGCCGTGCTGGCCGGGACCCGCGGCCAGCCCCCCGCCGACCTCGGCGCGATCGCCGACGCCGTCACCGGGCTGTCGGAGCTGGCCTGCGAACTCGGCGACGTCCTGACCGCCCTGGACATCAACCCGCTGATCTGCGGCCCGTCCGGCGCGGTGGCCGCCGACGTCCTGGTCGTAACCGACCCGCAGGACCGTTAGGGCTGGCGCAGAGACCGCCCGGGCGCTTGCGGTCTTTGTCGCCTACGCTATGAGGTAGCGAGGTGCCGGGGAGGACAGGTCGTGGGCGCAGGTATCGCTGACGGGCCGGCCGACCGGTATGGTCCGGTCCGGGACTGGGCGATCGCCTGGCCGGTGATCGGCGCGGGGGGTGCGGGATGACCGTGCTGCCGGGCGGGGCGGTCACCTTCCTGTTCAGCGACATTGAGGGGTCGACGCGGCTGGTCAAGGCGCTGCGGGAGCGGTATCCGCAGGTGCTGGCCGAGCACCGGCAGCTGGTCCGCGCGGCGGTGGCCGCGCACGGCGGGCATGAGGTCGACACCCAGGGGGATGCGTTCTTCGTCGCGTTCGGCGAGGCGAAGCAGGCGGTGCTGTGCGCGCTGGCGGTCCAGCAGACCCTTGCCGCCCAGGAATGGCCCGATGGCGCGCAGGTACGGGTGCGGATCGGCATTCACACCGGGCAGGCAACCCCGGCCGGGGGCGGGTACGCCGGCCTGGCGGTGCACCGGGCGGCGCGGATCTGCGCCGCGGCCCGCGGCGGCCAGGTGCTCATCTCGCAGGCGACCCAGACCCTGGTGGAGGATGAGGAGGAGGAGCTGGGGTTCACGCTGGTGGACGTGGGCGAGCACCGGCTGAAGGACCTGGACCGGGCCGTCCGCCTGTTCGAGCTGGCCGCCGCCGGGCTTGATCCCGGGGCCGCGCCGGTCGGCCGGATATTGGCGGGCAGCCTCGCGGTCGGTGGCGTGCATGGCTTCCCGGCCGCGCTGACCAGCTTCGTGGGCCGGGCCGGGGCAATGGGCGAGGTGGCCGGGCTGCTGGATCATTGCCGGCTGGTCACGGTGACCGGGCCGGGCGGGGTCGGGAAGACCCGGCTGGCCGGCGAGGTGGCCCGCCGGGTGGTCGGCGAGTTCGCCGACGGGGCGTGGCTGGCGGAGCTGGCGACGGTGCAGGATCCGGCGCTGGTGCCTGCGACGGTATCGGCGGTGCTGGGCGTGCCCCAAAGGAGCGGCGTGCCTGTGCTCCAGTCGCTGGCCGTGGTCATGGCCCGCCAGCAGCTCCTGCTCGTGCTGGACAACTGCGAGCATGTGCTCGGGGCTACGGCGGAGCTGTGCGCGGCGCTGCTGCCCGCCGCAGATGACGTGCGGATCCTGGCGACCAGCCGAGAGCCGATCGGGGTGGCCGGGGAGGCCCGGTACCGGCTGCCGCCGTTGACCCTGCCCGCCCCGGACGATGGGGCGCGGGGCGGCCGGTCGGAGGCGGTGGCCCTGTTCGCCGAACGGGCCCGCCGGGCCGACCCGCATTTCACCGCGACGGGTCCGGCCCTGCCGCTGGTGGCGCGGCTGGTGGAGCGGCTGGATGGGATGCCGCTAGCGATCGAGCTGGCCGCCGCTCGGGTCGAGTCGCTGGGCGTGGCGCAGTTGCTGGACCGGCTCGATGACAGGCTCGCGCTGCTGGCGGGCGGGAACCGGCTGGCGGCGCCGCGCCAGCGGTCGCTGGCGGCGACCGTGGAGTGGAGTTACCAGCTGCTGGCCGAGCAGGAGCAGCAGGTCTTCCGGCGGCTGTCGGTGTTCCCCGGCCCGTTCGCGCTGGAAGGCGCCGAAGCGGTCGCCGGAGCCGCCGCCGGGCCCGCGGTACTGCACCTGGTGGACTGCTCGCTGCTCACGCCGCCCCGCCCCGGACCGGACGGCCGGGCCCGCTACCTGATGCTGGAGACGCTGCGCGCCTACGGGCTGGCCCGGCTCGCCGAGGCCGGCGAGCAGCAGGCCGCCGCGGCCGGCCTGGCCAGCTACGCACTGCGGGTGGCCGAGCAGGCCGCGGCGGGCCTGGAGACCAGCGCGGGTGAGCTGACCGCCATCCGATGGCTGGATGCCGAGGACGCGACCGTGCACCAGGGCCTGGCCTGGGCTCTGGATCATGATCCGGCTGCGGCGCTGCGTATCGCGGTCGCCCTGGCCAGCTGGTGGCGGCTGCGGGGCCGTTCGGTGGCCGGGTACGCGCTGCTGCACGCCGCCACCGCGCACGCCGCCAGGGATGATCACATATGGGTCACCGCGCAGCGGTTGCTCGGCCAGGCCGCATTCGTCACCGGTGACCTGGCCGTCGCGCTGGATCACTTCACCGCGGCCCGCGACTCCGCGGCCGGGAAACCCTCGCTGGCCCTGGTGTGGGGGCTGACCGGCCGGTCGGTTGTGCTGGAGAACCTGGGCCGCATTCCCGAGGCGATTCAGGACGCCCGCCGCGCCGTCGTCCTGGCCCGGCAGATCGGCTACCCGGCCGGCGAGGCACTGGCGCTGAAGGATCTCAGTCTCGCCGCGTATCACGCCGGCGACTTGGACAGCGCCCTGGAAGCCGCCCACCAAGGCCAGGGGATTGACCCGGCCACGATCCCGGGCTGGGTTGCCCGGTGGTGCAGCGGTTTCCTGACCGTTGTCCTGATCAACGCCGGCGACCTGACGTCCGCCCGGCGTACTTGCACGGACGGGCTGGCCGCGGCGCGACAGGTAGGTGATCTGCAGACGCAGGCCTTGTGCACGGTGCTGATGGCCGATCTCGACCGGCAGGCGGGCCGGATGGCCGAGGCCGGGACGCACCTTCGCGAAGCGGTCGGGATCGCGTCGCG
Organism: Streptosporangiaceae bacterium; assembly: GCA_030044595.1. Taxonomy (GTDB): domain Bacteria; phylum Actinomycetota; class Actinomycetes; order Streptosporangiales; family Streptosporangiaceae; genus Palsa-504. Next base: position 1,558 of record JASHVM010000057.1, on the reverse strand, counting down.
GATCGGCAACCGGCTGCGGCTGCTCGAGTGCCTGGATAGTGGCGGGCACCTGTGCGCGGCGACCGGGCGCTGGGCCGATGCCGTCACGATGTGGGCGGCCCTCGCGGCGTGCCAGCGGCACGCCGGACAGCCCGATCTTCCCCAGGACGCACGGCGGCGCCAGCGGCCGTTGCGCAGCGCCAGCCAGGCGCTGGGACCCGCCCAGATGCGGGCCGCCGAAAACCGCGGCGCAGCCATGACCCTTCAGACGGCCGCCGAGCTCGCCACCATGCTCACCGTCCCCGGCCCACGCTCCCCCCAGGCGCCGCCTGCCCTGGAACAGCTCAGCGTCCGGGAACGGGAACTGGTCAGCCTCGTCGCCCAGGGCCGTACGGACGCCCAGATCGCCGAGCAGCTGTCGCTGAGCGCACGCACCGTCCGCTCCCGCCTTGACCGCATCCGGGACAAGAGCGGCTGCCGGCGGCGCACCGACCTGACGCGTTTCGCCCTGCAGGCAGGCCTGGTCTAAGGCTTCCTTGCCCCGGGGCTACCGCGACCCGCGTTCTCCCGATAACGTGGCGCCGAGGCGAACGAGTTCGCATCGGGGAGGAACGGGCAATGAGCGCCGAAGCTGTCATCATCGGCCCCGGATCGGGTCAGGTCATCTCGCTGCGGGGAACCGAAATCCGGGTGCTGAGCACGGCCGCCGACTGTAGCGGAGCGTCCAGCTTCGAGTTCCGGGCTCTGCCCGGCTTCGACACCGGCTCACACATCCACTCGCGGATCGAGGAGCTGTTCTACGTTCTCGACGGGAAGATGGAACTGCGCGCAGGAGACCGGATCACCGACGCCGGGCCGGGAACCTTCGCCTGCGTTCCGGCCGGCGTCGCGCACGCGTTCGCCAACCGCGGCGACTCCCCGGCCCGGATGCTGCTCGTCTGCGCGCCTTCGGGTCACGAACGATACTTCGAGGAGCTGGCCGCCATCCTCGCCCGCGAAGGGCCGCCCGATCCCGAAGTCATCGGCGCCCTCCGCGCTCGGTTCGATACCACCCAGGTGTCCCCCCTGACAACCTGAAACGTCAAACGACGCGGCAGCCAAGCCGGCTGCTACGCTCAGGCCCGGCCCGAGCCGGAGGCTGGACCCCGCTGGTGTCCCGCCCGTCCAGCGCCAGACGATAATTTCTTGGTGAGGTACCAGAACTCCGGCGTGGCGTAGAACTGGGTCAAGTTCTCCAGGTAGATCGGCTCGGTGGCCGAGACGCTGGTCTTCCAGGCCCAGATGATGTCCCCGTTCGGCTGGAACATCACCGGCTGGTCCATGGTCAGGAACGATGCCTCATTCTTGACCGCCGCCGGGTTGCCGCTGGTGATCGAGTCGTTGATCAGCGCGTCGGCCGTCGGGTTGCTGTAGTCGCCGGCCTGGTCCGAGCCCCCGGTATTGAACAGGCCGAACGTAGTCGGGTACGGATCGTCGGTAACGCCGCCGACGTCTATCATCGCCCACTTGTTCTCGTTCGCGGGCGCGGCCGGGTCGTCGTAGTTGGTGATCATGTAGTCGAAGTTGCTGCTGGACAGGG
>JASHVM010000562.1:0-3983 GCA_030044595.1 Streptosporangiaceae bacterium | reverse complement strand
TTCCGCCGGACCGCGACTGCCGGGTGCCATCTCGGCGGCCAGCACATCCGCGCGGGAGACAAGGTGGTGGTCTCGTTCACCTCAGCCAACCGGGACGAGGCGGTCTTCACCGAACCCGACCGGTTCGACATCCGCCGGCACCCGAACCCGCACCTGGTGTTCGGCCACGGCCCGCACTTCTGCCTGGGCGCCCACCTCGCGCGTGTCCAGATGCGCGCGCTGTTCGAGGAGGTCCTGGCCCGCACGTCCGCCCTCGGCTACGCGGGCCAGCCCTCGTACCTGCGGTCGAACTTCCAGCGCGGGGTTAAACGGCTGCCGGTCGCGTGGACGGCATGACCGGTGACCGCCGATCGCCGCCACGGCCATTCCGGCCAGCGGGCCGCCTCGCTTGACCCCGCGGGTACGCGCTGGTTACGCTCAACTTCGCCATGTGGGTCTTTTCGGTCAGGCATCTCAAAACAGGCTTGTTGCTGGTAGCGGTAACAGTTGCTCTTTCGGCTATCTGGTCCTTCCTGCCGCATATTTTCTTTTTCGGCATCGCTGGTTCGGGGGCCATCATCGGGGTGTATCTGCTGGCCACTCACGACACATGGCGCCAGACCGGCCGGGCCGATCCTCTTCCCGCGCGGGCCAAGAGGCCATCACGGGGATCGGCAGCGGTGCGGACGTCCATGGCACTAGGGGCGTCCATGGCACCACGGGCTTCCAGGGCACCACGGGGATCCGGGGCGGCACCGGGGTCGGCGGCCACGCCGCGAGCGCGCGGCCGGTTTCTGGCCATCGGGGACGCCCGAGCCCGGCGGCGCAACGAGCCGCTGCACCCCGACGCGACGGTCAGCCTCGCCGAGGAGCGCAGCGCGGCCGGCATCGACGAGGTGTTCACCACCCTGGACAACCAGCTGGTCGGCCTTTTCCCGGTGAAGAAGAAGGTCGAGGAGATCGCCTCGCTACTCCTGGTTGACCGGGTCCGGCAGAAGTTCGGCCTGTCTGCGCCGCGGCCGAACCTGCACATGTGCTTTACCGGAGCGCCGGGAACCGGGAAGACCACGGTAGCGCTGCAAATGGCTGATCTGCTACACCGGCTCGGCTACCTGGAGACCGGGCAGCTCGTGCACGCCATGCGCGATGACCTGGTCGGGGAGTACATCGGGCATACCGCGCCCAAGACAAAGCGCGTCCTTGACCGGGCCATGGGCGGGGTGCTGTTCATCGACGAGGCGTATTACCTTTATCGCGCCCATGACTCGAAGGATTACGGCCAGGAATGCATCGACATCCTGCTCCAGGTAATGGAAAATGACCGCGACAAGCTGGTGGTAATCCTCGCAGGCTATAAGGACCGCATGGACGAGTTCTTCGAGAGCAACCCCGGCATGAGCTCGCGGATCGCCCACCACATCGACTTCGCCGCCTACGAGCTGGACGAGCTGGTCGCCATCGGCCGCGCGATGCTGGACCACGCGTCCTATTACCTCTCCGGCCAGGCCGAGGCGGCATTTCGCGACTACCTGACCGTCCGGATGCAGCAGCCGCGCTTCGCCAACGCCCGCAGCGTCCGCAACGAGCTGGAACGCGCCCGGCTCCGGCACGCGTACCGGCTGGCCGCCGAGCCGGACCTGAGCCGGAGCAAGGATGACCTGATGCGCATCGAGCCCATGGACATCCTGTCCAGCCCGGCCTTTTCCCTGTCGGGCATCGACGAATAGGGGCCAGACCAGACAGCCCGGCGGCGCGGGTGAAGGTCGACGCCGAAAACACGCAGCTGGGCCGGCTCGCGGTGCCCAGATCGTTTGACACCGTGGCCCGGCTGCCGGCCGGGTCAGGCCGCCGCTGCCCCGGAGACGGGCTCAGCCTCGTGATACTCAGGCTCCTGGGATGGCCGCCATACCCGTCGGCGCCACGGCAAGGCGATGATCATGAACGCGACGACGCCGAGGCTGACGAACATCATCACGTCATTGGCTCTCACCCAGTTGGGCTGGGTCAGCATGTTCATCGGCAGGTAGAAGATGGCCGCGTAGACGCCCAGCACGATCTGCAGGGCGATCGAGAGCCGGGCCGGGCGGGCGGTGGCCGTCGGCGCCTGCCAGACCAGGTACTGGTTGCCGAATGATGGCGTCAGGACCAGAAGTACCGTCGTGGTCACCGTCGCGATGTCCAATGGGTGGGCGCGGCGCCACCACCACACCGCAATCAGGGCGCCGACGATCGCCGCCTTGGTGCCGATGGACCCCGCATGCAGCCACAGCGGATCCTGCCAGACCGGGAGCTGCGTCGGGTGAACGGTCAGCCACACCCCCGACCAGCCGAAGTTCCCGATACTGGGACGGGTCTCATACAGCTGCGTGAGAATGTACCCCAGCTTGCCGACCGGGGTACCGACGGTGACCGGAAGCGTCACCCACAGCAGCGCCATGACGCCGACCGCACCGGCCACGAACTGCGCAAGGCGACGCCATGACTTCAGCGCGAGCAGCAGGGCCGGGGCGAACACGGCGGGCCACGTCTGCGTCGCCACCGCCAGGCCGAACAGGATGCCGGCGGCGCCGGCCCGGCGGCCGGAGATTCCCGGCCCGGCCCGCAAGATGACCACCAACGCGCCCATGGCGAACAAGAAGCAGACAGACTCGGCCTGGCCGTGCACGCTGCTGACCAAGATGGCCAGCGGGTTGCAGGCGTACTGGAACCTGCGCAGCGCCGCACGCTCACCGACCGTTTGGGCGAGCGCGCCGACCAGCGCGACGACCCCCAGGTCGCACAAGATCGGCGGGATCCTGGCGATGATGAGCCAGGACACGTGCAGGTGCAGGGTCGCCCAGTACGCTCCGGCAAGCACGAACGCGTAGACCGGCAGGGAACCCCACCCGTTCGCCCGGTTGTTGATGATCGGGTCCTCGTGGTGCAGCACGTCCATACCCGCGGTCTGGAAATCGTGCACCAGGTCGTACGGCTGGACGTGGTAGCCGATGGCCAGCATGATCAGACGCAGCACCAGGGCGGTGTAGATCGCGACCGCCAGCGAGGGCTGCCAGTTACGGCGTTGCGCAATCAGCATCAGCGCGACGCCGACCGCGAGAAGCAGCACCCCTGCCACGCACTCAGCCGGGTTCATCTGACCGTAGGTCATGCGGCGTCAACCCTCACGATCAACCCTCGTAAGGACCAGGTACCCCGTACGGCCTTGATGCAGCCGGACGCAGACTGCGCGGCGGGCCGTGACTTCGGCCACGCGCGTTCCTGTCAGTCCGGTCAGCGATCTCACCGCATGATTGTAGCCATCAGCAGCCTGTTGACAAGCTGGCACGTCATTTCTTGCTCGGTGAAATGTGCTCGTACGGCCGCAGGTGCCGGGCCAGCGGATCAGCCGCCACCTCGACCACGCCCAATCCTATTCCGGCTGGGCGCCGGCGGCGGCCAGCCGTTCCCTGGCCCCCGGCCTACCGCCGCCAGGATGCCCGGGCGAGCACGATCGACAAACCGCGTCACCACATCGCCAGGCCCGTACCTGACCTGGATCTCCGCGAGCCGGTCAACCGGATCCACCAGCTCGCCGTCGGGTGAGGTGGTCATGTCGCAGAAGCACAGCGCGTCAGCCAGCACCGGATCCGGCGGGAGGAACTCCGCGGCGAGTTCGCCGTCAAGGCCGCGTTCGGCCGCCTCGACGAGCGCGAAGGAGTGATGCGCGACCAAACGCACGATCTCTTCGGCCACGCCGACGCGGCGCAGGTAGCGCGCGCCGTCCAGCGGGTGAAACCCGGTGTCCTGTGCCGCAGGCGCATACCCGATGTCGTGCAGCCAGGCCGCCGCGACCAGCGTGCGGCCATAGCCGCCAGGTCCGGCGGCGTGGTCAGCCTGCCGAGCCACGCCCTGAACATGCGCCCAGCGCCGGGGCAACGTCTCGGCCAGTAGTTCCCGCGCCAGCTGGCGAGGCTCATACACAACGTGACAGATTATGCGCAGCAACGGTGCTGTCGCGGCGGCAG